>PXYR01000003.1:12859-38292 GCA_003023665.1 Bacteroidota bacterium | reverse complement strand
AAGCAAGTGAAGCTACAAAGTTTACCCGATGAACTCGGTGAACTATTTAAGAACTAAAAAAGCCCGCTTCAGCGGGCTTTTTTTATTCATAACATGGGGAATCAGCAAATGAAAACGCTTCCTCAAGTATTAATTTGCAACATCTGAGAAGAACTTAAGTCTGACCAGTCTCAATTCTTCTTCTTCATATTCTTCCGAGAATTCTTCGGTTAGTTCATCCATAGATCCTTCTTCACAATCGTCTGTCAAGAATTCAAAGATTTCTTCAATGCTGTCTTCGTCTAAAATGTCCTTTAGGTAATAATCAATATTGAGTTTGGTACCACTAGTAACAATGCGTTCCATCTCCTCTAGTAGTTGATCCATTTTCAATCCCTTGGCACTCGCTATATCATCAAACGGCAGTTTTCTATCTGTACTTTGGATAATATAGACCTTCAAAGCACTTTTATTTGCTACTGACTTAAAGACCATATCTTGAGGTCTGTCTATATCATTTTCCTCCACATACTTTTCAATAGCTTCGACCATTTTTTGACCGAATTTTTTGGCTTTTCCTTCACCAACGCCTTGGATATTTTTTAATTCTTCAATACTACACGGATATACCGTGGCCATTTCACTCAGTGAATTTTCACTGAAAACGGCATAAGGGGGAACATCTTTGGCATTGCCTATTTTTTTGCGTAGATCTTTAAGTATGCTAAAGAGCTGCTTGTCAACGGCAACTACTTTAGTTGGAGCACTACTTTGGCTGTTGAGCACATCATAATCCAACTCTTTCCTCACGCGAAACGCTTTGGGCAATTTACCGGCATTGCCTTTTTCAGTGACCTGAATAGTTCCGTAAGCATCTATATTTTTACTTAAATAATGACGAATGATACCTTGTCTGATCACTGCTCTTAAATGGGCTTCACTTTTATCTTTTTGAATTCCCCAAGTGGATAGACTCGTTGCATCATTTTTTACTAATACAGCGGAACTGTGTCCACGTAAAATGTTGATGATCTCTGACGTTTTAAACTTTCCATGGGTTTGTTTTACCGCCGCAATGACATCCAGTAATTCTGCGGAAGCCTCTACTTTTTCTTTTGGATGACGGCAGTTATCACACATTTTCTCACAATCGTCTTCATGGAATTCCTCCCCAAAATAGTGTAAGAGTGCTCTTCTTCTGCAGGTAGCTGCCTCTGCATATCCCGTAGCTTCTTCCAACAGTTGACGACCAATTTCTTGTTCGCTTACATTCTTTTTGTTCAAGAATTTCTGCAAACGCTCTATGTCTTTGATGTCAAAATAAGTGATACAAGACCCTTCACCGCCATCTCTTCCCGCCCTTCCTGTTTCTTGGTAATAGCTTTCTAGAGATTTAGGCATATCGTAGTGAAGAACAAATCGGACATCGGGTTTATCTATTCCCATTCCAAATGCAATGGTTGCCACGATTACGTCGCAATCTTCATTGAGAAAGGCATCTTGATGTTTTATTCGCTTGCCGCCTTCCAAGCCGGCATGATACGGTAAGGCGTTGATCCCATTAACCTGTAACTGCTCTGCAAGATCTTCTACCTTTTGGCGGCTCAAACAATATACAATTGCACTTTTCCCTTGATTGGCTTGTAACAATTTAGTGATGTCTCTATCTATATCGCGCTTTGGTCTTACTTCATAGTAGAGGTTTGAGCGGTTAAAGCTAGAAAGGAACACTTGCGGATTCTCCATGCCAAGCGTCTTCATTATATCTGCTTGAACTTTTGGCGTAGCTGTGGCAGTAAGGGCTATAATTGGTTTTCTTCCTAGAGCAACAACGCTCTCTTTAATTGTCCTGTAATCTGGACGAAAATCGTGCCCCCATTCAGAAATACAGTGCGCTTCGTCAATAGCGAAGAAACTTACAGGAATGGAGCCTAGCAATTCAATATTAGACTTCTTATTAAGGCTTTCGGGCGCCACGAACAGTAATTTAGTAAGCCCTGACTTAAGGTCTGCATGCACCTGTTCCAACTGTCCTTTGGTTAGTGAACTATTCAAGACGTGGGCTATTCCGTCCTTCTCACTATATCCTCTAATGGCATCAACCTGATTTTTCATGAGCGCAATAAGAGGGCTTACAACAATTGCCGTTCCTTTACTTACTAACGCTGGTAATTGATAGCATAAGCTTTTACCTCCACCAGTTGGCATGATTACGAAAGTATCCTGCCCGTTAGCGATACTTTCAATAATTGCTTTCTGATTTCCTTTAAAGTCACTGAATCCGAAAAACTGCTTCAGTTCATTTTCCCAATTGATAGAGGACATATGCTCTATGTTGATTTGTTATCCCTAAAAGATAAGGGATTTTCTCAAGGATTGTGAAGGTACATCAGAATGTTTTTCGGATTTTTGGCCACAATTCTGGGTTATCAACATGTCCAAAGACAGAAACAATATGAGCTTTTTAGACCACCTTGGCGAATTACGCTGGCATTTGGTGCGTTCTTCAATCGCCATTTTCTTCTTTGCTGTAGTGGCCTTCTTGTCAAAAGAGGTCATTTTTGATGTGATCATCTTTGGTCCAAAGCAAATGGATTTTCCTACTTATACCTTCTTTTGTTGGCTTTCAAGTTATGTAGGAGGAAATGTGTTTTGTTTTGATGAGATGCCTTTTGAACTTCTTAACATGAGGATGAGTGGCCAATTTCAAATGCACCTGTGGGTTTCCTTGGTGGCTGGAGTAATCATTGCATTTCCGTATGTTTTTTGGGAGATATGGCGATTCATTCAGCCAGGTCTTCATGAAAGTGAACGTAAAAATTCACGCGGTGTCATTCTCTTTACGACCGTCTTGTTTCTTTTGGGCGTATTATTTGGTTACTACGTCATTGTCCCGTTAAGTGTTCAATTTCTTGGGACTTATACGGTGTCTTCGGAGATTTTCAATAGAATAGATCTTACCTCGTACATCAGCATGGTTAGTTCAGTAACACTGGCCACAGGGATTCTCTTTCAGCTGCCAATTGCCGTATACTTTTTAAGTAAGTTAGGCGTTGTTACTCCTGATTTACTAAAGACGTACAGGCGCCATGCGATTGTGGGTATTTTATTGTTAAGCGCAATCATTACGCCGCCGGACATTGCGTCACAGATTCTTGTAACTTTCCCTGTATTAATATTGTATCAGATTAGTATTGGAGTGAGCAGAAGAATTATAAAAAGTAGAGCTAAAACCAAGGAGATTTAGTGAAGTTAGAAGCACGAAATATTGTCAAAAAGTACCGCTCTAGAACTGTTGTTGACCAGGTGAGCTTTGAGGTAAACAGGGGCGAAATAGTGGGCTTACTTGGACCCAATGGCGCCGGAAAAACAACGAGTTTCTATACTGTTGTGGGGTTGATTAGACCTTACAGCGGGCAGATTCTTTTGGACGGACAACCCATTCAAAAATTACCCATGTACAAACGAGCTCAGTTGGGGATTGGATACCTTGCCCAAGAGGCTTCTGTTTTTAGAAAGCTTAGTATTGAGGATAATATATTAGGGGTTCTAGAAATGACCAAGCTTTCAAAGGAAGAACGTCATGAAAGGCTTGAAGAACTCTTGAATGAATTTGGATTACAAGCTATAAGAAAGACCAGAGGTGATTTGCTTAGCGGTGGTGAGCGCAGAAGAACAGAGATAGCAAGAGCGCTTGCAACAAAGCCTAAATTTATTCTTTTGGACGAACCCTTTGCAGGAGTAGATCCTATTGCTGTAGAAGACATTCAAATGATTGTGGCTAATCTCAAAAATAAAAATATTGGCATTTTGATTACAGATCACAATGTACAGGAGACCTTGGCAATTACAGATAGAACGTATTTAATGTTTGAAGGTCGTATTCTTAAAAGCGGCACCGCAGAGGAATTAGCGGCGGATGAGCAGGTACGTAGGGTTTATCTGGGTCAAAATTTCGAACTCAGAGCGCGTAAGTAAACCTTTATTCTTTTTAAAATAGGTGGTTTTGGCACGCGTGGTGCCCGACCTTCATAGGCTTTTAATTTCCCACTAAATTGATCTACAGCCGCTTGGTATAAAGGCAAATCGAATTGATTCATACTTTCCCATACTGCCTTACCCGCAATTTCCTTTTTTCTTCCACCGCTGTTGTGGTATTCCACTGCCGTATTTTTCCAATCAAACAATTCGCCAAAATAGGCAATCGACGCTGCATACTGTTCTGTGAATCCAACTGCATCCAACCGGTCCAAATTGGCTAATGCTTTGTGAAGGACCTCTTTGTCTTCTAAGAACTCCTTCTGATTTAAATAACCACTCATAAATGCCGTCTGGCGGTTATTGCTTTGAACCAAGCGTGTGAAGTCTTTAGGACTTTCAATGCCTTTCATCAATTCTATATGCTTTTCATTTATTCGTTTGCTGTAATGATTGTAATGACTCATGGATCGGGCTATTGGCTCACGAAAAAGGGTTACTACCGTAGCATTAGATTCAGCAATTACTGGTCTAAGAGGGAAATGGCCGTAGATGCATTTTACATCAGGGTCTTCTAGAGCCGATTTTAATTGTTGGTCCAAATCCTTGTGACTGTATATGCTCTTGCGTTCATCCTCTTTGTAATTAGATTCCAATAATAATCGCAAGGAAGTTCCAGCGGTTTTTGGGATATGAATAAAAACGAGTTTCTTTGAATGGCGCATTGGAGCCCAAATTACATGATTCTACCCAAAATCAAGCAACCCATCTTCATACTTGGTATGCACCGAAGTGGTACCACAATGATTACGCGTGCTCTTGCTGAGGCTGGAGTTCATGTAGGAACGGTTTGTGATCACAATTCTGAGGCCCTTTACGCAATTGATATCAATGAACGAATTTTTCAAGCCGCCGGGGGATCTTGGTGGTCTCCACCCACTAAAGAGGCGATTCTGCAGGCCATAGTGGATTTTGAAACCAACTTAAAAGATCTTGATCTATACGGCGCTCATCTCAAGCATCCTAGTGGTCGTAGAAGGGCACTCGCTTTTGCGTACAGTAAGGCGTGGGCAGTGAAAGATCCGCGCCTTTGTTATACGCTTCCGTGGTGGTTGACCCGTTTTCCTCAAGCCAAGGTTATTTGGGTCTTACGCGAGGAACAAGAGATTGTGGACAGTTTACTTCGTCGTCAAGCGCAGAAGGGAGAAGCCTTTTCTTCACTAACGCAAGAGACCGCGCTTGAATTGGTTCACAAATACAATGAAGCCGCCACTGCTAATATCAAAAACAGTGGGGCAGAGGTATGTATGATTAAATACAAAGATTTGGTTAGTACGGACATTGATTTGCAACGCAAGAGTTGGTTCTCTTTGTATCAATTTTGCAAAGTGCGTCCAGGTGCTATGGAAGGCTTTGCACGTCTTCATCCAAAATCATTAGGACAAACTACTGCATATTCACCAAAAGATCTACCAACCGACGGCCCCTTGGTCAGCGTCATTGTACCAAACTATAATCATGCGCAATTTCTTGATGAGCGCTTGCAAAGCATCGCAAGCCAGTCGTATACCAACATAGAAGTTCTTCTCATGGACGACCATAGTTCAGATAGTAGCCGCGATGTTCTTGAAAGGTGGGCTGGGTCAGATGCTCGAATGACAACGCTTTTTAATAATGAAAATTCTGGAAGCCCTTTTTCTCAATGGGCAAAGGGAGCGGCATGGGCCAAGGGCAAATACCTTTGGATTGCAGAGAGCGACGACTATTGCGATAAGGATATGCTCGCGGTGCACGTGCAGAGTATGGAGGCTAATGAAAAAGCAGTGATTACCTACAGCCACAGCCATCTTGTGGATGAAAAGGGTCAATTCCTTCGTGACTTTAGAGATGATTATGAATTCATCTTTGGAGACACTGCCAAATGGACTAGAGACTTTACGGTTCACGGTAAAACGGAGGTCGCCAAACACATGGTCTTTTCAAACACCATCCCAAACGCAAGCGGTATACTTATGCGTAAAGCGGCCTTTGACGCCGTTGGAGCACCTGCAACGCATTGGCGATTAAACGGCGATTGGCTCTTGTATTCCAAACTTCTTCAACATGGAGAGCTAATCTTTCATGCGCGGCCACGAAACAAATTCCGCTTTCACGCTCAAACTCAACGAAGCCGAGCGATGAGTTCATATAAAGCTTTTGATGAACTCCTAGAGATGTATGACATCTTTGAGTCCAAGGGCTACGCGCCGCTCGAGACTATTAATGCTGCCCGTGGTCAAGTGGCTATGTGGTGGGCAGCCAACGTTTTTTCTATGGCTCGAACTTCCGAAGTTTGGCGAAATAACCTAAGATTGTTTAAGGCATTTAAAAGGTATAAACCAGGATTGGGCAGATATTTGTTAAGAAGTGGAGCAATAAAAATATTGGGTCAATTCTTTATTTTCCTCGGTCTTAAAAAGCCAGCCAAAAAACTAGCAGCTCGAATGTTTCCTAAATCATTCTTTGCCCACTAATGAGAATTTCTGTAATCATACCTGCATACAATGCCGAGGCTACACTTGCTGATTGTTTGGAGAGTGTTGCCCGCCAAACACTTCGCCCTTTTGAGGTAGTCTTGGTGGACGACGGCAGTACAGATAATACTCGTGGAGTTGCTGCTCGATTTGAAAAGAGGCTTATGCTGCGAATAGTCACCCAGGTCAATTCAGGTCTTGGTAAAGCAAGAAATGCTGGAATGTCCGCAGCTACTGGCGATGCCTATGCCTTTTTGGATGCTGATGATATTTGGTTGCCAAGCAAATTAGAGCAGGCTTTCAAGGCACTCTTGAAATACCCGAAAACGGAATGGTTCTATACCCCCATTTTAGAATGGACTCCTGGTAGGCAAGAGAACCTTCGCAAGAGAGCCTGCAACCAAGTGAGTTCAGTGCGTTCGTTTTTGAGCTATAACCCTATAGTTCCTTCAACAATTATAATGCGCCGTGGCTTTGATTATACCTGGGAGAATGACAGGCGGCTTCAAGAGGATGTTGGTGCTCACCTGAAGGTCTTAAACCGTGGTGATTTTCCAAAGATGCTGTCAGAGGCGACATTGAAATACCGATTAGATTTTGGTATGACTGCGGATACAGAGGACCATTTGGAAAAGGTCATGCGCGCGGTGGCCAAAGCAAAGGAACTTGGACACATTAATGAGAAAGAATTTAAGCTCTATCAGGTGCGAAAAGCCTATGAAATGGCTCGTACTTACAAAAAACGAGGCGATCAAGAAGGGCAGAAAAAGTGGAAAAAGGAAGCCTTAAACAAGGCGAAAACTACAAGGATGCCCTTAGGTCTTTGGTTGCGTTTACTTGTGCTAGTGTAACCAACAAACCAGTCCAACGGTCAAAAAAGAAAACGGGTAATCATTCAATCCCCGAGTCCAGCCCAGTTGTGTTTGACCAAACGACAAATTATTGTTCCATTGCAACTCGAGCAATCGAGGCCAATCACCATCTAGAAAATATCCGGTAAAAGTGCGCACACGAGCACTAAATATGGTTTCATCCTTTTGTAGCTGAAGTCCTAGGTTCCCGAGAAAACCATCGTTTTGCGGATAATCAACCCTGTGCGTTTGGTAGACTTGGAACCCGAGGTCCGTAGTTAATGTGGGTACCCAACTTCTTATTGATGAAAAGTTTTTTTGGTGCGAAAAGAAAAAGGCGTAACCCGGCGCATCGGTAAATCGTCCTTGAGGCAGTGGTCCGGCAGCCGTTTTAGTATGAAACGTGAACCAAATTGCTTCATGGTCTCTTTCCCAAAGTCGCGTGCTGATATCAATCAATACATCGCCAGCGAGCACACCTTCGCTGTCTTCGTCTCTCGAGATGCGATAGTCGCGCAGCTCTGTTGAGGTGTTATAATATTCAATACTTTGATGAGTGATGTGAATCTGTGTGTGGCCTCTGTCCCAATGCAGCTCGTTGTGCAAGCTCAAGAAACTGTCGTCCTTAATAAGGCTCATCTGCGAGCTGCTTTTAAAATAACTCATGGCTGGGCGTTGACCCGTGATAGGTCGCTGCAGGGTAGGAATAGGAATGGCATTAGGCCCCAAATACGCATGAGAATACTTCATGTATTGCGTCCAGGGCGTAGCGCCGTCCCAATTGTGAATTTGATTCCACCAATCGAATTGGGCCTTGGCGCTAAATGAAAACAACATTAGTGCTATGAGGAGAACCCGGCGCATTATTCAAGGTCTGTATTAAGCTTTTCGCGCAGGTACAATAAGTTTGGATTCTTTTCCGCCATATGCTTGAATTTCTCTTCCGGCATGTACAGTTTCTTGGTCTGAACATTTTCAGACATTTTCACTTCAAAACGGAGCGCAAAATTGTCGAGCTTCTTTCTCAACCAAGGCACGAGCTCTTTTTGCTCGTCATTGAAATACCCTTGTTGAATATTATTATCTACTGTGATTTCAAGGGTATTTTTATCAATAATTTTGGGTATCTGTGCTTGAAGCATACTGCGAATAGCCGTCTTAATATGACGCTGATTGGAGTATTCTTCTAAGGCGGTTTTTAATTCATGTTCTGTAAAGACGCTTTGAGGACCGGCTTCCTTTTTAGAATGACTGTTTTCCTTTTCCAAGGAAGGTTCAGCGGGTGCATTCTCTTGCCGTTCCATATCCTTCATAACAGAGGAGATGGATATGCCACCATTTTTCTTCCCTGATTTTCTCTTTCTTCTACTTTCAGTAGGTAGGTCGAATGCCACGGAGGGGCTAGCTTCTGGTGGAGGCGCAACAACAGGTGCCTCTGGTAATGCCTTCTCTTTTGGTAAATCGGCATCACTCACGGCAATGTGCTGGTTTGCTTGAGTTGATTTCCCACTTTCTGTGGTCTGTGAAGGTAACTTAGGCTGAACTTGGGTAGCTTCTTCGGTGGCTTGCTTCCTTTTTGGTAGTGCGTCTGGCAGAAACTGATTGGTGCCTTTGTCCGAATTATTTAGGCTGGGTTGCGACTTTTTTTTTTCTTGAGAGATGAACTCGACCAACTTTAACAAACCCAATTCTACTAAAATCCTCGGCTGACTAGATGCCTTGTATTGACCGTCTAATTCGTTAAAAACTTTAAGCCCGTGTAACAAAAATCTTGTAGAGGTAGCGCTGCTTTGATCTAAATAGCGCTGTTTAATTGAGGGACCAACCTCAAGAAGTTCAACGGTCTTGGGTTCTCGAGCAACAAGGAGGTCTCTAAAGTGTTTAGCCATGCCTACTACGAATTCATGGCCGTTGAATCCTTTCTCTAGAACTTCATTGTACAACAAAAGTAAATCCGGGTAATTGACCGACTGCGCTAAGTCAATTGATCTGAAGTAGAAATTATAATCAAGGATGTCCAATACCTCCACTACTTGATTGTAGGTAAGTTCATTTCCCGTGAAGCTAACCATACGGTCAAATAAGCTTAATGCGTCGCGCAAGGCACCGTCTGCCTTTTCTGCAATCATGTGAAGTGCCTCTGGTTCTGCTTTAACGCTTTCTTTGTCCGCAACAAAAGCCAAATGACCTGCAATATCATCTATAGTGATTCGCTTAAAATCAAAAATCTGACAACGTGAAAGGATAGTCGGTATGATCTTATGCTTCTCTGTAGTTGCAAGAATGAAAATCGCATGGGCGGGAGGTTCTTCCAACGTTTTCAAAAATGCATTGAAGGCCTGTTGAGAAAGCATATGAACTTCATCAATGATATACACTTTAAACTTTCCAGTTTGAGGAGCGAATCGTACCTGGTCTATTAGACGACGTATATCGTCTACAGAGTTATTCGACGCGGCATCTAATTCGAATATATTTAAAGCTAATTCTTCTTCGTTCAAGCCCGCGTCTGCATTAATTACGTGGGCAAGTATTCGAGCACATGTAGTTTTCCCTACACCTCTAGGTCCACAAAAAAGCAAGGCTTGAGCCAAGTGATTACTTTCAACACTTTTAAGTAGTGTTTCAGTAATATGGCTTTGACCCACAACGGACTCAAAAGCCTTTGGTCTGTATTTCCTTGCCGATACAATGAATTGCTCCATATCACAAATATAAGCGACCTTTCCTCCCGTCAAATACCTCATTAGAAAAAGGCTGTAAACACGTTGCTAACATTAGTTGGTTCAATCCAAAAAGTCTTGTACATTTGCACTCCTTAATTTTTAAGACTAATTAATTATGAATCAGTACGAAACCGTTTTCATTTTGAATCCCGTTTTATCTGAAGATCAGGTAAAGGAAGCGGTAGATAAGTACGTGTCATTCTTGAAAGAGAGAGGCGCAAGCATTATCAGCAAAGAAAATTGGGGCCTCAAGAAGATGGCTTACCCAATTCAAAAGAAAAAAAGTGGCTTTTACCACTTTGTAGAATTCACAGCACCTGGAGAGGCTATTTCTCCTTTGGAAGTTGAATTTAAGCGTGACGAGCGTATCATGCGCTTTTTGACAGTTAGAATGGATAAATATGGTATTGAGTACGCTGCAAAGCGTCGTGCCAGAGTAAACGCTTAATCAGAAAGGAATTATGGCAACTAGAGGAAAAGACAACGTACGTTACCTACAACCAATCAATGTTGAGAGCGGTAACCAAAAGAAATACTGTCGCTTTAAAAAGTCAGGTATTAAATACATCGATTACAAGGACCCAGATTACTTGTTGCGTTTTGTGAACCCACAGGGTAAAATCTTACCGCGCCGTCTAACGGGAACTTCATTGAAGTATCAAAGAAAATTATCTACAGCTATCAAGCGTGCTCGACACATTGCATTGATGCCTTACGTAGCTGATAACCTTAAATAATTCAGTACCATGGAAATCATTCTAAAGAAAGACGTAGAAAACTTAGGTTTTACTGATGACGTGGTAACTGTAAAAGACGGTTACGGACGGAACTTCCTAATCCCACAAGGGTTTGGAGTTTTGGCAACAGAGAGTGCAAAGAAAGTTTTAGCTGAAAATCTGCGCCAGCGCGCACACAAAGAAGCTCAAGCAATCACTGATGCTCAAGCTATGGCTGAAAAATTAGCAGGTGTAGAAATAAAAATGACTGCGAAAGTTGGAACAGGTAACAAATTATTTGGAGCCATCACAAATCAAAACTTAGCAGATGAGTTATCAAAATCAGGTGTTACACTTGAAAAGAAGTTCATCCAAATAGTGGGCGGTTCTATCAAGGCCTTAGGTCGTTATACCGCTGCAGTTCGTCTACACCGTGAAGTAGTCGTAAACTTTGAATTTGAAGTTGTAGCAGAAGCTTAATCAACTATCTAGAAAATCACGAATGCTCAAAAAGCCGCCCTGCACAGGGTGGCTTTTTTTATGTATCTGATATGGGTCACAACAATTGCCATGATTTCATTCATAGCAAATATCAAAAGCAATCTTCTTATTCGTAACGAAGTGCCTCCACGGGATCTAAGTCGGCTGCTTTATTCGCAGGATACCATCCTGCAGCCACCCCAACGAATACGGAAATAATAAAAGCTACTATTATCCACAGCCAGGGTATAAAGAAAAACCCTCCAATTTGGTTGGCAACAACATTGCCAATAGCAATTCCAAAAAGGATACCTGTCCATCCGCCTAATTGAGTGATCATTACGGCTTCCGTAAGAAATTGAGAGCTAATAGCACGCTTAGTAGCACCTATGGCTTTGCGAGTTCCAATTTCTCTTGTGCGCTCAGTAACACTTACTAACATGATATTCATTAGCGCAATGGATGCTCCCAATAAGGTGATAGAGCCAATGATGAATGCACCAGAGGTGACCATATTTAGATTTTCAATGAGGCTCTTGGCTACGCTGTCACTTCTTGTAATGCTAAAATTATCACGCTCTTTTGGAACTAATTTTCTTACGCTTCGCATCAATGCCATGCATTGCCCTTGAACTGCATCTAGCGTTTCAGCACTTGGGGCATTTACACTTAAGGTATAGTTGGGATTGGTTCCGGAAAAATTTGCCCGCGCGTAATTTAAAGTGACCCAGGCACCTCGATCGCCAGAAAATAAACCTGAAGAACCTTTTTCTTGAAGTACGCCTATTACCAAATACGGTTTTCCTTGTATGCGTATGGTTTGACCAGAGGCAGGTGCGTCTCCAAATAAATCGGTCTTGGTTTCACTTCCTAGGATGGTATAATTACGACCTGAATACACATCGTCTACAGTAAAATTTCTTCCTTCTGCAAGTTCAAAGCCCCCTGTATACATATAGTTTTCATCCGTAGCGGTGATTGAAGTGTTGGGGTTAGTACTTATGTTCTTATATGAAAGTTTGGCTATTCCAGATGCTCTGTAAGTGAGCGATGTCTTTGAGCCCGGATAATCCATACGCTCCTTAAAGCCCAATGCTTCACGAAAAGAAATTTTTGGATTTTGGCGGTAATCGGCATTACCCACAAAAAAACCGCCTTGAGAGTTTCTTATGGTCAAGGTGTTTGCACCAAGTGAAGTAAAGTTGCTCTCTAAGCTCTGCTTGAGAGCATCTGTAGCACTCAAGATGCCTACCAAAGCCATGATTCCAAAAGAAATTATTAAAGAAGTCAAAATGGTTCTAAGCGGAGAAGCTCTAATGGCGGACCATGCTAGGGAGGTAGTTTCGGTAAAATTCTTTAAACGCATAGGTAGGGTCTTTGAGCTTAAGCCAAATTTAGCAATTACTTTTACGCCGTGACTGTGAATCTTAAACATACCCTTGGCTTTTTAGCAGGCGGCTATAAAAATATAGCCGAACTCAAAGGAATTGCACTTCCAGAAGTAAAACAAGGTATACGTTACCAGAGTATGTTGATTGGATGGGATGCAGCGGATTGGAATATAATGAATCCACTGCTACAACAAGGTAAATTGCCTGGGGTTGCAGAATTGATGTCTAAAGGAGTGCATTCAAAATTGGCTACTTTGGATCCGCCCATTTCGCCCATGTTATGGACTTCTGTGGCAACATCAGCTTGGCCTTCTAAGCATGGAGTTCATGGTTTCACGGAATTTTATGAAGGTGAGATTCGAGCAGTAAGAGGGTCTTCCGTAAAACTATCCACATACTTTGATTATTTGGAAAGTGAAGGTATTCCCGCTGCAAGTGTGGCGTGGTGGCCTTCACATCCTGCAAAGGAAAGTTCTTACGGTGCGTTTAGAATCTCAAACCTAGCCGTTAGTGAAGATTTACGCTGGATGGAAGATGGAGTGACTCCTAGTGAATACCAGCAAATTTTAAAGTCCTTAATTCTTCAACCAGAGGATATTCCTTCCGCTGCTATGGCCCAATTCTTTCCAGACATGGAATTGGATAGCAAGGATGATATTGTTAGAAGTGTATTAAAAATCACTACCCATGCGCTAAATGTTCAACTACTTGCCACTTTTGCTTTGGATTACGGAACGGGAGGTCATGCCAGTATCTACTTTGACGCATTGGACCATTACAAACATCTGGGCATGAAATACGCACCTCCACAACTCAAAGGAGTGTCGGATATTGATTTTCAAAAGTACCAGCATATAGTTGAGAGCGCCTACCGCCTACACGACCTCTGTCTTCAAGTACTATTGGAACGATTGGATGGTAATGGTTCAGCTATTCTAATGAGCGACCACGGATTCGTTTCCGGAAAGGAACGCTTGATACGCTTACCCGAACATGCCGGTGCTCCAGCTTTGGAGCATAAGTTTCACGGCATTTTTGTTGCACAGGGGCCCTTATTTAAGGATGAAATGGCCTGGAAGGGATTGAACCTTTTGGATATAGGGCCAATCGTACTTGCCACACACAAGCTTATTGCCCCATCATCAATGTCAGGCGTGGTTCCTGTAAAATTCTCTGGCAAGCCTATTGAGCAAAAAAGTATTCAAAAAGAACCGTCTGTAAAAGAGGGTTATTCTGGTGATGAAGAGCTGTTACAATCCTTAATTGATTTAGGATATCTGGAGCAAAATCAGGTTTCAGGCGACCAAGGTCGACTTCTTGAAAACCAATATTATTTAGCGCGTAGTCTTCGAGCTGAAAAACGCTTGCCGGAGGCATGGCGTATCATTGCTAATATGATAGAAGGTGATGATGTACCAGAACGGTACCTGCAGTTGGCGGCTTCTGTATTAGTTGATTCTGGGAATTTCAATGATTTAGAACACATGCTCTCTAAGGTTACCAATCAGAGCAATTTGATATGGTCTTATTACAGGTCGCTCGTAGAACTTAAAAAGGGTAAACAGGTGTTTTTACCGGAGAATCTAACTAATCGTTGCTTAGAGGAAGAGGTCATTCTTTGGGGTAAATTATTACTTAAGTCTGGCGCATATAATGAATTGGAAGGTTTAGTATCTAATCCCGAACATGAATCTGTAGACATGTGGAATCTGCGCGCTCGATTCTTTTTGTTGACTGAAAATTGGGAAAAGTGTTTAGATGCGGCACTTCAAAGTGCCGGTCTTTTATTTTTTCAGCCTGCCATTCACGGCATTGCCGCCATTTCATTTTCCAAACTTGGGATGCATGATGAAGCAAAGACCGCGAAAGCCTTACAAATTAAAATGCTTACTGATGATCAAGCAGAAACCCTATACATTGTAACAGGCGCCCCTAGAAGTGGAACATCCATG
Organism: Bacteroidota bacterium; assembly: GCA_003023665.1. GTDB lineage: Bacteria > Bacteroidota > Bacteroidia > Flavobacteriales > Schleiferiaceae > UBA10364. Next base: position 23,706 of record PXYR01000003.1, on the reverse strand, counting down.
GCTATGCAGTTATTGGAAGCCTGCGGAATACCTGCTGTGACCGACCGTGTCCGAAAATCAAACGCATTCAACTCAAAGGGCTTTTATGAGCACGAGAAATTAAGAAGTTGGACTGTTGATGAGCAGTGGTTGATTGCTCAACGTGGAAAAGCAATTAAGATTGTTGAACCTCTCATTCAAGATGCCCCTTTACCTAGAGGTAAAAAGGTAGTAGTTAGAATGAAGCGATCATTGGACCAGATTCTTCAAAGTCAGCGGAGGATGAAAGGTCAAGAAACAGTCCCTTTGGGTTTAAATGAAAGGGTGAATTGGGAGGATGCGTTCAAAAAGACATCACTCATCTTAGCATTAGATCCACATACTATTGTTATTGAATTGGACTACAACGAACTGATTAGCGCTGTTGAAGATGATTGGATAAATGAATCCCTTTTGCAAAGTCTACAGTTGCTTTCCAAAGCAGTGAATAAGAAGGTTGATATTTCCTTGTTAAAGAGTGTTATTTCGCCGCAGCTCAGAAGCTTTTAGATTATATTTGCCGACATGTCAAACAAGTCCAAGAAAATATCGTCTTACCTGAGTGCGGCTGCAGCCATTCTGGGTGCAAATACGGCACAAGCACAACTATTGTACACAGATATTGACGATACAACCATTGTTGATGGCATATTTGAATTGGACTTAGACGGCGATACTGTTGTAGATTTTACCATAGAACACGTTTTAAACGGCGGTCAACTGGGTAATGTTACCTCTGTTCTTTTACGTTCCGGTGACAGTATTCAAGGAAATCTTGCACTAGGGGCTGCCAAAAACAGTTTCAATTACGTGGATAATGCAATTCCTGGCACCGTTCTCAATGCCAATTCCGGTTTTTCTGGAATCAATTCAACTTTAAAATTGGGTTACATGGCGTTTTTGGTGGATGGCGTTGCCTATCCAAATTCAAACTGGGCTGGTCCCGTGACGGACGGTTATCTTGGCCTTCGTATTCTAAAAAATGACAGCGCTTGTTACGGCTGGCTGAGATTAGATGTTGCGGATAGTGCAAAAAGCGTTACCATCAAGGATTGGAGTTTTAACCCTGATAAAGACACCTCCTTCACCGTAGCTTATGAGTTATTGGATGTGATGGATCAGGTTCTTAAGAATATGGTGCTGACCAATGACGGTAGAAGTATTTCCTTGAAAACAGACCAGCCAATTGGATTAACTGCTTTTGACATGCAAGGCAGGGAATTGTATAAAGCTGCGGCTCACTCATTACATCACTTAAATACCTTGGGTTGGACACCAGGAATTCATGTTTTACGATTAGAAGGTGACCAATGGTTTCATAATTTAAAAGTGTTAATTCCTTAATTCGGAATTAACGTGATGTTATTTTATCATTTTATTTTTTACAAACCCCTATTTTTAAGAATATTTCAAGAATAGGTTTCTACTATTACTTGTTAGCTAAAAGCCATGCTGAACAAGCCTGATTATGTAGTAAATTCGTGCCACTAAAGCCAAAAACACCCTGATATGACTTTTGATATCGATATGATTCGCAAAGTGTATGAGCGCTATCCTGAGCGCATTGCTGCCGCACGCAAGGCGGTTGGTAAGCCACTTACGCTATCTGAGAAAATTTTGTATGCTCACCTGTGGGAGGGCAATGCAGAACATGCCCATGACAGAGGTACAAGTTATGTAGACTTTGCACCGGATCGTGTGGCCATGCAAGATGCTACAGCCCAAATGGCCTTGTTGCAATTTATGCAGGCTGGAAAGGACAAAGTTGCTGTTCCCTCAACTGCTCATGCCGATCACTTGATTCAAGCAAGAATAGGCGCAGATAAAGATTTACAGGACGGAATAAACAAGAATAACGAAGTGTTCAACTTTCTTTCTTCCGTATGTAACAAATATGGAATTGGCTTTTGGAAGCCAGGTGCTGGAATTATTCACCAAGTAGTTTTAGAAAATTATGCATTCCCAGGTGGAATGATGATAGGAACCGATTCCCACACAGTGAACGCTGGTGGATTAGGAATGGTAGCTATTGGTGTTGGTGGTGCAGATGCTGTTGATGTAATGGCCGGAATGCCTTGGGAGTTGAAATTTCCAAAATTGATTGGTGTGAAACTTACGGGCCGTCTTAATGGATGGACTGCTCCAAAGGATGTAATACTAAAAGTTGCAGGAATACTTACTGTAAAAGGCGGTACGGGGTGTATTGTAGAATACTTTGGCGAAGGTGCAGAAAGTTTAAGTGCCACAGGAAAAGGTACCATCTGTAACATGGGCGCAGAGATTGGCGCTACTACCTCCACATTTGGTTACGACGACAGTATGAGACGATACTTGTCTGCAACTGGAAGACAAGATGTGGTAGATGCTGCTGATGCTGTTTCCGAACATTTGACTGGCGATGCTGAAGTTTATGCAAACCCCGAGCAATACTTTGATCAAGTCATAGAAATTAACCTAGACGAATTAACACCACATTTGAACGGGCCATTTACCCCGGATCTTGCCACTCCAGTGGCAGAAATGAAGGATAAAGCTGCGGCAAATGATTGGCCAACGGATATAGAGTGGGCATTAATAGGATCATGTACAAATTCCTCTTACGAGGACTTGACTAGAGCCGCTTCAATTGTGGCAGATGCTGTGGAGAAAGGAATTGCGCCTAAAGCTATTTTAGGTATAAATCCAGGTTCTGAACAGGTCAGGTATACAGCAGAACGAGATGGTTTGATGGATACTTTCAATAAACTTGAGGGTACAAGAATATTCACCAATGCCTGTGGGCCTTGTATTGGCCAGTGGGCTCGTGAGGGAGCAGAGAAGCAGGAGAAGAATTCTATTGTTCACTCCTTCAATAGAAACTTTGCTAAGAGGGCAGACGGTAATCCTAATACGCACGCTTTTGTTACCTCACCAGAAATGGTTGCTGCGATTGCGATTTCAGGAAAACTAGATTTCAATCCAGTAACGGATACATTGATGAATGCAAAGGGTGAAAAAGTGATGTTGGCAGAGCCAACAGGCCACGAACTGCCTTCTGCGGGTTTTGATGTAGAGGATAACGGTTATCAAGCACCTGCAGCAGACGGCTCAGGTGTGAATGTGGTTGTAAACCCAGATTCACAGCGATTACAATTATTAAGTCCATTTGAACCTTGGGACGGAGCGAATATCCATGGAGCTAAGCTCTTGATAAAAGCCTTTGGTAAATGTACTACTGACCACATTTCTATGGCTGGACCGTGGTTGCGATACCGTGGCCATTTAGATAACATTTCAAACAACTGTTTGATTGGAGCGGTAAATGCGTTTACCAAAGAGACCAATGCAGTAACAAGCCAATTGGATGGTAGTGTGGACGAAGTGCCAAATGTAGCTCGAGCATATAAAGCTGCAGGCGTACCAACAATAGTGGTAGGAGATCATAACTATGGTGAGGGATCTTCAAGAGAGCATGCTGCAATGGAACCACGTCATTTGGGAGTTCGCGCAGTAATTGTAAAATCCTTTGCTCGTATTCACGAAACCAACTTGAAGAAGCAAGGAATGTTGGGGCTAACCTTTGATAACGAAGCGGATTACAACCTTATCCAGGTGGACGATACCTTCAACTTTACAGATCTTGCAGAGTTTGCACCGGGCAAGCAATTGACACTAGAGGTTGTTCACGCGGACGGTTCTACTAACATTATAAAGTTGAATCATACGTACAATGCACAACAAATTGATTGGTTTAAAGCGGGTTCTGCTTTGAACTTAATTAAGACGCAAAATGCCTAATTTGGGGTAAGTTGATGAAATAAGAAAGCCCGGCGCTCAGCGCCGGGCTTTCTTATTCTATATGCATTTAAGAATGCTTTATTTGCTATTCAATAGGTAACCCACTTTCAAGGTAAAAGAGTAGGTGTAAGGGGCGTCTATATCAGAACCTGCACCCCCATAGAAACCATAGTTGGTCAAATTCCACGTATTTTTTGTGGTAAAACCATAGCCTACTCCAAAGGCATAATCAATCAAAAATTGATCTGCTAACACCAATTGGTTACCAAAGTCCATCTGTACAGAACCAGCCACAGCCGTTTGACGAGTAGTAGGGTACATAAAAGTAACAGGATCCGGTGGGTGATCATAATCAATTTTATCATAGTTGAAAGTACTCACGAACATGTTTGGTTTAAAATAAGAACCGCGCATGATGTGACCGAACCGCATACGTTGACTGTAAAACGTTGGGCTACGTTTAAATTTGTAACCTATATTCACTCCAGCTCCCATAGCATTTTCATCACCCCATATAGCGCTTTCAAAACCTGCTCCAACAAAAATAACACCGGCCTCCCATGAAGTGGACGGCGTAACCGATTGTTCGTAGGAAAGGAATGTATAATTACCACTTACACCTGCCACATCTATTTTGATTGCACGGTTTCTTTGTCCGGCATACACACGGCTATCATTAATCATTTGCTGACTGAAGTCCATGACGCGCCCGCTTTCTAAAACAATCTTCTTTAAGTAATCTTTTTCAACCGTAAAAGCCACAGAGTTCACGGGTGAGCCATATTCTCTGTATTTGATGAAATCTGGCGTTACCTCAATAATAGTAACTTCGTCTATGGTTTTATCTTTATAGATAAGCATGTCCTGAGACTTTGCCGTGTAGCTTAGGCTTAGGATAAAAATGGTAAGTAGAAACTTTTTCATTTGAGTATTGGTTGTTATTTGTCGAATATACACAATTATTATGCCTTTGTCTTTTGTAGTTTTAAGCCTTGATGAAATTTAACAAAATTCAACGCGGTTGGGCCATGTACGATTGGGCCAACTCTGTTTATTCGCTGGTAATTAGTACAGTTCTTCTGCCCATATATTATGAGGCTATGACTAAGGATAATGACGCAAAGGTCTATTTCTTGGGTTATGATTGGGAGAATACAGTGATTTACAATTATGTCATTGCCGCCTCTTTTCTTACCATCAGCATATTGAGTCCATATCTTGGAGCTATGGCAGATAAAACAGGCCGGCGCAAGGTGTTTATGAACACCTTCATGATTACAGGTGGTGTGAGCACGATGCTCATGTACTTTTTCACATCTAGCAACCCCGGCCTTGCACTGGTTTTAGCGTATTTTGCTAGTTTAGGGTTTACAGGTTCATTTGTTTTTTACAATTCTTATCTACCAATAATCGCTCCCAAGGAAATGCAGGATAGACTGTCTGCGCGCGGATTCTCACTTGGTTATTTAGGCAGTGGAATTCTTCTTATTTTCTGTTTGGCTCTTGTTCAAAAGCCTGAATTATTTGGTTTAGCCGACGCAGCGATTGCTACCAGAGTTTCATTCTTTATTACCGGTATTTGGTGGCTTGGTTTTGGCCTGCCTTCTATTGCTCGATTACCTAAAGACGAGATGAAAGATTATTTTGAATCAAAATTATTCTGGTCGTCTTGGAGGGAGCTTATTCTTGTCCTTAAAGAACTGGGTTTACAGCCGGCTTTGCGCAGATTTTTAAGCGGCTTCTTTTGGTACTCCACCGGTATGCAAACCATAATTTTGCTTGCAGCAGTATTTGGCTCTAAGGTATTGGGACTTGAGAGTTCACAATTAATTGTAACTATTCTGATCATCCAATTTGTGGCTATTGCTGGTGCAGCAGCTTTTTCACGTCTTAGCGAGCGCACTTCAAACATTCTTGCCATTAGTATAGGCGTCTCTATTTGGATGATTATATGCTTTGCAGCTTATTTTGTTCAAACAGTCACTCAATTTTATGCGGTAGGTATTGGGTTGGGTTTTGTGATGGGCGCGGTTCAAAGTCTTTCAAGAAGTACCTACAGTAAAATGTTACCTAGCACAGAAGATCATAGCACGTATTTCAGCTTTTACGACGTGATGGAGAAATTGGCTACCACTGTTGGGATGTTTTCTATAGGAATTCTAGAATGGCTGACCGGTGATCTAAGAAACAGCGCGCTTGCACTTTCCTTATTCTTCGCTATTGGTCTGGTTCAAATGCTCAGGTTGCACGTTTTTCAAAAGAAACCCTCCACTTAGCCGGTAAATAATCTCACCAAAAAAATCATCTTCTTCAACCCCATCAAACTTGGCTTGAAATGTGGCTGAACCAAACTGAGGCCAAGAAGCCGTGTCCATAGCACTTTTGCTTACTAGGACGCCGCCTATAAGTTCAACGCTTTCGCTTTCATAAGAAATTATTTCACCAGATACCTTTACAATGGCACCCGGAAGTAGTGAGCCATTATCTACTAAAGTGCCTAGGGATTCAGAAAAGGTCGATACCTCTACTTTTTGGTCAAGCGCATTCTTAGGCTTTCTGAAATATTCGCTTATGCCATAAATTAACCCGACTGCTAGGGCAATCAATACTATGATGATAATCTTTTTTCTCATTGTTTAGCTTCGCATTTGGCCAATATAGTTACTTGGAGTAATTCGTTTTAATTCATCTTTAATTTGATTGCTCACCTCCAATTGGTCTATAAAAACAGAAATGCTCTTTGCGTTTATTTCACTATTAGTTCGAGTCAGTTCTTTTAAAGCTTCGTATGGTTTTGGATACCCTTCTCTGCGCAGGATGTTCTGTATAGCTTCTGCAACAACGGCCCAATTAGCTTCTAAATCTGCTGCTATTTTAGTTTCGTTGACCAAGAGTTTTTCCAGCCCTTTATTCATGCTTGTTAAAGCAATCATGAGGTGGCCAAAAGGCACCCCCGCATTGCGAAGTACGGTTGAATCTGTTAAATCTCTTTGGAGTCTTGAAACAGGCAGTTTGGATGACAGGTGTTCAAGCAGCGCGTTGGCAATACCAAGATTTCCTTCGGCATTTTCAAAGTCTATTGGATTCACCTTGTGTGGCATTGCTGATGAGCCTACTTCTCCTTTTTTAATCTTCTGTTTGAAATAATCCATACTGACGTAGGTCCAAACGTCTCTGCAGAAGTCAATGAAAATAGTATTGATACGCTTTAATGCGTCCAATTGTGCTGCAAGGTTATCGTAATGCTCAATTTGAGTAGTGGGGTAACTTCTACTTAAATTTAAATATGCCGAAACAAAATGATCGCCCCATTTATGCCAATCTTCATTGGGGTAAGCGGCAGCATGAGCATTAAAGTTTCCTGTAGCACCTCCGAATTTAGCACTGTGCGGTATAGATTTTAATTGATCCAGTTGAGTCCGCAGTCGTGCAGTGAAGACCATAAACTCTTTACCTAATGTGGTGGGAGAGGCTGGCTGCCCATGCGTACGTGCTAATAGAGGAATTGTACTCCAGGCTGCCGCATTTTTTTCAATCGCTGTGATTAGGGATTCTAATGATGGATAAACAACCTCATTCAGTGCATCCTTTATACTTAAGGGCACGGAAGTATTGTTAATATCTTGGGATGTCAATCCAAAATGAATAAACTCTTGGAATGCACTCAGACCGATTTGTTCAAAAGCCTCTTTTATAAAGTACTCTACAGCTTTGACATCATGATTGGTCACCTTCTCAATGTCCTTGATTCTTTGGGCATCTTCAGTAGAGAAATTCAAGTAAAGATTACGCAGTGATTCATACGAATCAGGATGGACTCCACGGAGCTGTGTAATACCCTTTTCACAGAGCGCAATGAAGTATTCAACCTCTACTCTTACGCGGTATTTGATTAACGCAAATTCTGAGAAATATTGAGTTAAATCAGATGTTTTTGAGGCATATCGACCATCTATAGGAGAAATGGCATGGAGAGCAGTGGACATAAGTTTCTTCGTTAAAAAACAAAATTAGCGTAGTTGTCCCCTTTTTCCTAATTCTATGACCTCTAGGTTTTCTACTTTCCCTTTAGTATTTGGCTGGCTTTGAACAATTTCGAAACGAAGCATTGTTCGGACTTTATGAAAACCATGATGACCATAGGCTCCTGGATTCATATGGAGGCAATTTATTTTTGGGTCATTGACCACTTTTAAAATGTGGCTGTGTCCACAAACAAATAAATCGGGCTGTTCCATTCTAATGGTATCACGTGTCCGGGTATTGTACTTAGGAGGGTAGCCTCCAATATGTGTCATCCATATTTTCATTCCACATACAATGAATTTTTGATGCAAGGGGTAACGTGATCGCATGGTGTGGTCGTCTATATTACCATAGACTGCAATGACGCGTTTCCCAATAGATTCAAGTGCGTCTATGGATTCGTGTGACCCTATATCTCCGGCATGCCATATCATATCTACTTCTTTAGCAAATTCTAGAACGCGACTATCAATATGACCGTGATTGTCTGAGAGTAGTAAGATTTTTGTCCTGTTATCTTGCACAAGCGTACCTTTGAAGTATCTAAGAGCATCAAAAGTAATGAGAACACTCCTGAGAATGGCTTTCGACGGCGCCCCTTTTTGCGGATGGCAGGTTCAACCAAGCGACCGCACCGTTCAGGGGGATTTAGAGTTGGCTTTGACCAAGCTTTTGAATCAGCCCGTAAGTACTGTGGGGGCCGGAAGAACAGATACGGGTGTTCACGCTAAAGAAATGGTTGTTCATTTTGACTGGAGCCCAAAACTGGCCGGCAGTATAAAAGATTTAAATCATCTTATTCATCGTTTGAATCGATTCCTAGATCCTGCAATTCGCGTTTATGATGCCGTTGAAGTGGCTGCAGATTGGCACGCACGATTTGATGCGACAAGCCGTAGTTATGAATACTATATGTGCGATAACGGCTCCCCGTTCCATAGAAAAAACGCTTGGATGGTGGAAAAGATGCCGAATGTAGATATCATGAATGAAGCTGCAAATCTATTACTCGAACAACAAGACTTTGCTAGTTTTTGCAAGAAAGGTTCTGACAATAAAACAACACTTTGCGTTGTTACTAAAGCGCAATGGGTGAAGCAGGGCGACCTTTGGGTGTTTCATATTTCTGCAGACCGTTTCCTTCGCAACATGGTTCGCGCAATTGTAGGTTCACTGTATGAAGTTGGTCTAGGCAAATGGTCGGTGGAAGAATTTAAGAATCGACTTCTTCAAAAAAATCGGGGTGCAATGGGAACTAGCGCACCGGCACAGGGTTTATATTTAACCAAAGTAACCTACAAAAACTTGTAAATGTCTCAAGTCGGCGGTAAAGCATTTGATTTTAAACTCTTTTTGAAGGTGATGGCCTACGCCAAACCCTATAGAGGCCTCTTTATTTTCTCTGTCATACTTACCGTGGTTTTAGGCGCTTTAGGTACTGCACGCCCAATACTTATTCGCAGTGTCATTGATGATGCCATTTTACAGGTTAATGCCCCTGAATTAGTTCGCTTGATGATTCTCCTTGTTGGACTTTTGGTAGCGGAAGCGTTGGGTCAGTTTGGGTTCATGTATGCCGCTAATTGGCTTGGTCAGAGTATAATCAAAGACATTCGTATTGAGTTGTATGATAGGCTACAGACCTTCAAATTGGGGTTTTATGACCGAACGCCTATTGGACAATTGGTAACGCGTGTAGTCTCTGATATTGAGACTATTTCACAAATTTTCTCTCAAGGAATACTGGTCATTTTTGGCGACCTGTTTAGAATAGCAGTTATGCTTGGTGCTATGTTCTTCTTCTTCAATCCTGTGCTGGTTCTGGTTAGCCTTAGTGTTATTCCCATACTTTTTATTGCTACAAGATGGTTTCAACGCGGTATAAAAGGAGCTTTTCAGCAGGTTCGAACTGAAGTCAGCAATCTCAATACGTTTGTTCAAGAGCACTTGAGCGGTATGGCCATTGTTCAGGCCTTTGGGCGCGAACAGCAGGAGATGGACAAATTCATGAAAATCAATGATAGGCATCGTCAGGCCAATATTAAAAGTATATTTTATTATGCGCTCTTTTTCCCCATTATTGAGGTTCTAAGTGCTATGTCTATAGGCTTAGCTGTTTGGTACGGAGGTATGAATGCAGCCACAGGAGGTAGCGTAACGATTGGTGAATTGACTGCGATTATCATTTTTATTGGAATGCTTTTTCGTCCTCTTAGACAACTTGCGGACCGATTTAACACCTTGCAAATGGGAATGGTGGCCTCTGAAAGGGTACTTAAGTTACTAGATAATCAAGAAGACATAGAAGCAAATGGAACGAAAATAATTCAAGACCTCCAAGGTGAAATTTCCTTCCAAAATGTTCATTTCAGCTACAACAAGGATGAGCCTATTTTACGGGATGTTAGCTTTGAGGTAGCCAAGGGTGAAACGGTAGCAATAGTAGGAGCAACAGGTGCAGGTAAAAGCACGATAATTTCAGCATTGATGGGCTTTTACCCCTATAGTGAAGGTTCTATTAAAATTGACGGTGTAGAGCTTAAAGACATTGACGTACATGCCTTACGTCAGCAAGTAGCACTGGTCCTTCAAGACGTGTTTTTATTTTCTGATTCCGTTCGTGCCAACGTGGTTTTAGGGGATCAGTATATCACGGATGAACAACTTTTAAAAGCCGCAAAATCCATTGGTATAGCTGAATTTATTGACGAGCTCCCAGGAGGATTAGATTATAATGTTCAAGAGCGTGGCGGTGTGCTTTCTGCCGGACAAAGACAACTATTGGCATTCTTACGCGCATACATCACTCAACCAAAGGTGCTCATACTTGATGAGGCAACATCAAGCATTGATTCACATACGGAAGAACTTATCCAGAGAGCTCTTATTGCGCTCACCAAAGACCGCACATCTGTGATTATTGCCCATAGACTATCAACTATTCAGCATGCGAACAGAATCATAGTTTTAGATAAGGGTCAGATTGTAGAAATTGGAAGTCACTTAGAACTTCTTGAGAAGGAGGG
>PXYR01000003.1:4532-11970 GCA_003023665.1 Bacteroidota bacterium | reverse complement strand
CGTTGAAGCACGTCTGGAGCCAATAATAAATCTTCTTTTCGAGTTCCGCTTTCAATTAGGTTGATGGCCGGCCAAATTCTACGATTGGCAATACGGCGGTCAAGCTGCATTTCCATGTTACCCGTCCCTTTAAATTCTTCAAAGATGACTTCATCCATTTTGGATCCAGTATCAATAAGGGCTGTTGCAAGAATGGTAAGTGAACCTCCTCCTTCAATATTACGCGCTGCACCAAAGAAACGTTTTGGCTTTTGCAGTGCATTTGCATCCACACCACCTGAAAGTATCTTTCCAGATGCAGGGCTTACTGTATTGTAGGCACGTGCTAGACGTGTTATAGAATCAAGCATAATGATCACATCATGACCACATTCTACCATTCTTTTGGCTTTTTCAAGAACAATGTTGGCCACTTTTACATGGCGATCGGCAGGCTCGTCAAAAGTAGAGGCTACTACTTCTGCGTTTACACTTCGTGACATGTCTGTAACCTCTTCCGGACGTTCGTCAATGAGAAGAACAATCATATAGGCTTCGGGGTGGTTGGCAGCAATGGCGTTTGCAACCTCCTTCATTAAAGTGGTTTTACCGGTCTTAGGTTGCGCGACTAGGAGTCCACGCTGTCCCTTACCAATGGGAGAGAAGAGATCAATAATTCTGGTTGAGGTGGACATTTTACGCGTGGTAATGTCAAATTTCTCTTCAGGAAATAAAGGTGTTAAATGCTCAAAAGCAACGCGGTCTCTAACAAATTCAGGGCTGCGTCCATTGATACTGTTCACTTTGACAAGTGGGAAGTATTTTTCGCCTTCTCTAGGAGGACGTACTTCCCCGCTAACGGTATCTCCTGTTTTTAGACCAAGGCTTCTAATTTGATTCTGACTTACGTAAATATCATCTGGAGAATTCAGGTAGTTATAGTCAGAACTTCTCAAAAAGCCGTAACCGTCTGGCATCACTTCTAGAACGCCTTCATTGGCAATAATTCCTTCAAAGTGAAATTCCTTAGGTCTTCTTCGGCGATTATCGTTGTTGTGGTTATTGCGGTTTTTATCTTGGTTCCGATTCTTATTGCGGTTTTGATGCTCACCTTGTTGACGATCCTTGCGGCCCTCATTTTGTTCAGGTTTTTGCTCTTTGCTTTCAGCGGGAACTTCAGTTTTGGCCGATTTTTCAGCACTTTCTTCTTTAGTAGGGGTGTCGTTAGCGGCTGCTTCAGTGGCTTCCATACCTAGCTTTGATTTAATAGCATCTACCAGTTCGCCTTTCTTCATGGTTTTGGCTTTCGGTATTTCTAGTTTTGTGCCCAATTCTTTAAGCTCGGGCAATTTGCGAGAATGCAAATCTTTTTCAGTCAACATGTGTTTGGGAATAACTTGTAAAAGAAACGATTAGGTGAATTTCTTTCGAACTCTGTCCTACAATAATAGTGAGTTTCGAAGAAAATGGGTGGTCTCAAACTGATTTTTTTTCAACTTTGTCAAAATTTTAATCATGATTCAGCGAATTCAAACCCTTTATTTATTCGTAGCGGCCATCTTGAGTGCCTTGTCAGCATTTATTCTTCCAATGTACTCTCTGGATGGAGAAAGTTTTGCGGCAACAGCGAACGCATCAACTTTTGGAGGTTTTGGTGCATTAATGGCTTTTTTTTCCGGATCAATTTTACTCTATAAGAACAGAAATCTACAGCTGCTTATAGTTCGTTTGGGTATGGTGATTTGCTTGTTAGTTTTGGGAGCACTGATTTGGATCATTCAAGGAAATGGTGCTTCTGCAGGCTGGGGTGTGGTTATTCCCTTTATAAATATTGTCCTTGCTTTTATGGCTTCCAAAGGGATTCAGAAAGACGAAGCTAAGGTGCGTTCTTTAGATAGATTGCGCTAGAGATGGCGGGGTAGTTCCTCTAACTGTTTATTTGCCTTGCAGTCCCAATATAGATTTTGAAGGCCATTGGTGAGCCAAATCGTCTTTGCTCCAATGGTATTGTTATAGTTGAATGCTTGATTAAAGGTGTCTTGACTGAGTTTTACACTCGGTGATTTGCATTCTACCAAGACTTGAGGTTTTCCGTTACTATTCGCAATCAAATCGCTGCGTTTGGTATTAAATCCTGTTTTTAAACCTGTCTCTACCTGAATATGATGAATGCTGTAGCCGTTTACTATAAGATATTGCACAGCATGTTGACGCACCCATTCTTCTGGTGTGCATACGAGCCACTTCTTTCTAACCGAATCAAAAATCCATTGCTTTCCCTCCTCTAGTTTTGTTCTTAAGGCAGCAGTTATTGTATCAGAAAAATTCAATTTATTCAATGTCACTACATGATATTTGGATTGAACTTCTCTGGATATTTGCCTTGAATATCTTTATAAAAATCGGTCAATTTGGCCTTAGTCTCTTCTAAAGTTGTGGGTGTGATTATTTTCTCTATCCCGGCTCTTTTATTTTTATAGTCCACAAAACCAAGGCTAATGTTCACTTGGGCTTTTTTGGCTATGTAGTAAAACCCACTTTTCCATGTGTCAGTCCTTCTCCGAGTGCCTTCCGGACTAATTATCAAGTTGATTTTTCCCTCTTGTAAAAGTTTTGCGCTTACATCAACCAAATTATTGCGCTGAGATCTATTAACCCCAATTCCTCCCAGCCAAGTAATCAAACCAAAGAAGTACCATCGAGTATAGAAGTCTTTGATCAGAAATTTCATAGGTAGTTTCATCTGCCAAAAGGTTGCTAAGGCTAGAAATGTATCAAAATTTGAAGTGTGGGGAGCTGCAATGGTAACCGTGTTTTTCGCCTTCCTTATAACCTCTTCAGAGGCAACAACCTTCCATCCAATAAACCACAATGCAATTTTGCTAATGATGTATTTCATAATCAATCGATAGGTCGCCTAAGATACACCAAACCAATCTTGAGGAAAGCCCAACAGATAGGCTTTTTTGGTAGCTCTGGTTAAGGCTGTATAGAGCCATTTATAATATATGGGTGAAGGGCCATCTGGCAAATAGGGGTGTTCAATAATCACCTGTTCCCATTGGCCGCCTTGACTTTTGTGACAGGTTATGACATAGCTGAACTTCACTTGAAGCGCATTGTAGTACGGATCATTTTTAATGGCTTCGTAAATTTTCTTCTTTGCACTTAAGTGAGAAAACTTAAGTAACATTTGCTCGTACAACTCATTATTCTGTGCGGTAGATAAGGAAGGACCTTCTGATTGAAGTGTGCTTAGGTTTAGAATGACGTCAATTGCATTTTCACCGGGATAATCTACAAATGCTACTGTCGCTTCACAAAATGTTAGACCGTAGCGCTCGTGTATATTTCGAATAGATCGCACTTCTCCAATTTCCCCGTTTGCAATAAACCCTATGGTAGAAGTCTCCGGTAGCCAGAAATAGTTGTTTTTTACAACCATGAATTGGTCGCCAGCAGAAATTTGATCTTCTTGAAATTTGATTCTTCCACGAATACCTTGATTGTACCTGTTTGCCTTTTTATTGGATCTAACAACCATGGTATTGCCCTCGCCATTAGCGGAGTATAATTGTTCGAACACTTCCTGCAAATGGTAGCCGTCTTCAATAACTATGAAGTCTTTTCCAGGCAGCATTTTTGGAGCATCTGAAGCGTCCTTTTCTATGAGCTCTCTGAGCTGGGTTGCATTGCGCAAAATGTAACTGTCTAATGCCTGCCTAACCACAGCACGTAGTGTGTGTTCCACGGTATTGTAACCTACTCCGGTAAAGTAGTCTGAATTAAGTGCTGGGCTTTTGGGTTGGCCCACAGGAGGTAATTGTGCAGGATCTCCAACCAGAATTAAACTATTTGATGCATCCGTAAAAACAAAGTTCAGCAGGTCCTCCAAAAGTGAATTGCCCCCAAGGGCATTGTCGTTATTGGTAGAAATCAATCCAGCTTCATCCACGACGAATGTGGTGTTTTTATGTGGATTGTTTGCCAAGACAAATTGAGCTACCCCTCCAGATGACACATTGGGTCTATATAGACTTCTATGTATGGTAAAAGCATTCTTGCCGGCAGTGCCTCCCATCACTTTGGCAGCTCTTCCCGTTGGCGCCATTAACATAATTTTTCGTTGATGTTTCTTGTGCACGGCAACCACAGATTTCAGAACAGTTGTTTTTCCAGTCCCTGCATATCCTTTGACAATCAGCACCTCTGGATGAAGACGTTTTACGCTAAGGTACAGTGCGAGTTTTTTGAGTAAAGCATCTTGGTCCTCAGTCGGTTCGAATGGGAAAAAGCCTTTTAGATCTGTGTATGTGGATTGCGGTGTAAGCAATGAAAAAATATTGTAGTTTTGAAGCGATTAATCCTGAACAATTACAATGAATCCAAAGGTACAACTCGGAATTAAAGCAGTTCTAATCGTAACGTGTCTGTTTTTGACCGTACGAATCTACCAAAGTATTATGCAACCAATCAAATTCCAGCGGATAGAGCGCTCAAGATTGTGTGATATTACTGAGCAATTAGAGAATATTCGTGAGGCTCAGTTGGCCTACAAGAGTGAAATGGGAAGCTATTGCTCTTCCATTCAGGAGCTGGTAGGTTTTGTTGATACGGGATACATAAGTATTATTGAAAGAAAGGATACCTCTTTCATGTACTATGATAAAATCTACCAAAAAGAAATGAATAAGGATTCTGTAATAATTCGAGTACTTGGTCAAGAGAAAGTTAGTATGCAGCTGTTTGGCGAAGGGTTTATAGCAGAATCATTACGACATATCTCAGGCACGGACTCCTCGTTCACAATGGATGCTTCGGAGATAAATAAAAACGGAGTAGATGTGGCTACCTTTGAGGTGAGCGCTCCTTACAAAGTAATTTTTGCTGATATTGCAGAAGAATTTCCACAAGCGTATGGTAAGGCTGAAAATAATTCTCTTACTATTGGCTCATTAACAGAACCAACCATTAGTGGTAACTACGAGAACTCATACTGTAAAGCAGACTAATATTGATCCAGCCTTTGAATCGGCGAAGGCGGAAAATTGCACATTGTCCATCCTGCGTGAGCAGGATGGACTTTCTTTTTTGGTTAAAAATTCTACTACTACGCAACTTTATATGATAGGATATATTCCTTCTTCTGAGTTGTCTGTGGATCCTTTCCAAGAGGTTCAATCGTTCTTTCCGCAAATTCCGAATAAGGTGATTATGGCAAGCGATTATGCAAAATCTACTTTGCTCCCGAAGGCCTTAATGCCGGAAAATTTGGATTGGACAAGCCATCTTCTTGGTGACAAGGCAAATAAAATTTTCACTTCTAAGCAGTTGGAATATCAGGCCGCGGCATATTTGACCCAAGAGGAGATTAAAGAGGAAAATGTTGAACACAATTGGTTGCTACAGCTGGAGAAAATGAGCCTTTCCAATGAACAAAAGATTTGGGTTGATTTAGGTGGAAGGACAGCAAATTTTTATGCTTTGGATGGCAAGAGGGTTCATATGATCAATTGTCTACCTGTAGCGTCAAAGGAAGACTTGCTCTACCATCTTGGAAATATTGCAGAACAATTGAAGTGGAATAGAGAAACGCTTCACATAGAAGTAAGCGGCGTAGGTCATAGTGCGTACCGATCATTCGTTAAACCATACTTTTTCAAGGTAGAGGGAATCAAGGTTGCCAAATATGTACACGTAAGCTCCGCTATGAATGATGTGGATATAGCTTCTTTTGGTGCATTATTAAGAATATGAGAATCATTAGTGGAAAGTGGCGCAGCAAGCGCATTAAAGCACCTAAAAATCTCCCTTCACGCCCTACAACAGATTTTGGTAAGGAAAGCTTATTTAATATTCTAAATAATCGATTCTATTTTGAAGATCTACGTGTACTGGATTTATTTTCAGGTACAGGCAATATTAGTTATGAGTTTGCCTCAAGGGGTGCCATAGAAATAGTTGCCGTTGATATGCACAGAGAGTGTGTCCGGTTTATTTCTAAAACTTCGGATGATCTAGAAGCCAACATTCAAGCAGTTCAAGCTGATGCATTGCAATGGGTTCGTAGAAATGCCACTCAGTATGATATTGTTTTTGCAGACCCACCTTATGACTATGAGTATTATGAAGATTTAGCTCGTGGTATCATGGATCATGGATTATTGACTGAGGTGGGTGAGGCAATTATTGAGCATAGCGACCAGACTGATTTAAGTCATCTTCCCGGGTTTGTGGAACACCGACGTTATGGTCATGTGAATTTTAGCTTTTTTTCTCGCTCAGAAGAGAAAGAAGGTTAAACAAGAAAGTCCACAAGTTTTGCGATTGCTCGTCCCCGGTGGCTCATGCTGTTTTTCTCAGCATTGTCCATTTGTGCAAAACTGCGGTCATATCCATCAGGTATGAAGATAGGGTCATAGCCAAATCCTTTGTTTCCCTGGCGTTCGGTAGCAATGTGTCCTCTTACAATACCTTCAAAAACAAATTCTTTGCCGTCAAGAATGAGTGCAACAGCAGTGCGAAATTGCGCTGATCTTTTTTTTGCAGAGTCTAGGGCAGAAAGAACCTTGTCCATGTTTGCCTGTGGGTCTTTGGCCTCGCCCGCATATCTAGCACTAATCACGCCAGGTGCTCCCCCAAGTGCATCTACCTCCAATCCAGTATCGTCAGAAAAGCAGGCAATACCGTATTTATTCCAGATTGTACGTGCTTTGAATAGAGCATTTCCTTCTAAGGTAGGCTCGTTTTCTGGTATATCTTCATGATCTCCAAGTTCACTTAGACCAATAACTTCGTATTTGTGTCCAATTAATTCCTTAACCTCTCGTAACTTACCCGCGTTGTGGGTGGCAAAAACCAATCTCATAAACTCTTAATTGATGAGTAACAAAAGTACAGTCTTAATTCGCTTTATTGGACCAATTGTAGCACTCTTTACGGCCACAATTGGCGGGTTTGAATCTCACTTTATCCTCCTTGGGATAACCTTTTGGATGCTTATTTGGTGGATTTCAGAGACGGTTCATTTAGCGGTGACCGCGTTGTTGCCATTATTGCTTTTCCCCTTGTTTGGAATAATGGAGGCAAAAAGTATGTCCACCTATTATGCGCATCCTCTTGTCTACTTATTTTTTGGTGGATTTGTCATAGCAAGGGCATTAGAACAAACCAATTTACACTACCGGATCGCTCTATGGATTTTGCGTAAAACTGGTACAGAGGGTAGGGGTTTGTTGGCTGGTTTCATGCTCAGTACAGGCTTTATGTCCATGTGGATAAGCAATACGGCTACCTCAATTATGATGCTTCCCATAGTAACTAGTGTATTGGCTGTTCTGCCCAAAAATGTATCCGTGAAGGTGGAAAGGCCCTTGCTTTTATCCGTTGCTTGGGCGGCGAATATTGGCGGTATGGCTACCTTAATAGGCACGCCTCCAAATATGATTTTTGCAGGATT
>PXYR01000003.1:0-4297 GCA_003023665.1 Bacteroidota bacterium | reverse complement strand
GCATTATTATGGATTGTACGTCCTTACTTAGGTGGTCTAAGTGCGCATATGCATTGGTCAGATACCGGTATTTCATTGATTGCCGCCTTATTGTTGTTTACTGTCATTGGTGAAAAAGGATCGGCCATTTTAGATTGGGAGGCTACCTCAAAGTTGCCTTGGGGTATTCTTATTCTTTTTGGCGGCGGACTGGCTTTGGCAGGAACGCTTCAGCAAAGTCAATGGTTTGGTTTGTTGGAATCAAGTATGCAATCCTTAGGTGAAATCCCTCTATTAATTTGGGTACTTATCATGGCGCTTTTGGGAGTCTTTGCTACGGAGCTTCTCAGCAATATGGCTTTAGTGAGCGCTTTGATGCCTTTAGTCTTTAGCTTGTCCATCACTTTTGGATGGTCAATGGAAATTTTGAGTATTCCTTTAGTCTTAGGAGCTAGCTGTGCATTTATGTTACCGATGGCCACACCGCCTAATGCAATTGTATTTTCCACGGGTAAGCTAACCGTGCGCTATATGATGGTCAGGGGACTGGTATTGAATATCGCCGCATTACTATTGTTAACCATTCTTGGTTACGTTCTCATTACAATGGGCTAACTACTTGTTCGGGCTGCTGCAATACTTTTTGCGGCAAGTGATTTTTTATAGTCTCGCCCAAAGCTTCTATCCACTCTAATTTGAGTTGTGCACGCGAATAAATAAGACTAACCTGTCTAGTAGGCGTAGGCTCTGCAATGGGTTTAACCGACCCTTTATATCTGTCGTTGAGATCAATGCCCGTTAAATAGGGTAATAAGGTCATGCCCATTCCTTTATCTGCCAATTTAACCAAGGTATCAAAATGACCACTTTCCATGTGGATGCCTTCCGAATTGAGGTTGATGGAATTGCATAGTGATAGCACGCTATTGCGGAAACAATGCCCTTCATTTAGCAATAATAGCTCCTCTGGGTTGATTTCAGAGGCTAACAAAAATTTATCCTTTGCCATACGGTGGTAACTGGGAACAAAAGCCACAAAGGGTTCATGATATAACGGGTTCTCTACAATTCCTTTTTCTTCTAAAGGAGTTGCTGCAATACCTACATCTATGCGATCTTTTCGTAGGGCCGCAATCATATCGGACGTCTTCATTTCTTCAACGAACAGCTTGATTTTTGGATATGCCTTATTGAACTCAACTAAGAACCTTGGTAACAAGCTTGGCGCAACTGTGGGAATGACTGCGAGACGAAGCTCACCTTCAAAAGTACCTTTTATTTGCTTTGACATGTGTTCTAAAATGGCAGTTTCATGCAGCACTTTTCTTGCCTGTTCTAAAATTTTTTCTCCAAGCGGTGTGGGCACTATGGGCTGCTTTGAACGGTCAAAAATCAGAAGGTCTAACTCCTCTTCTAATTTTTGAATTTGCATGCTCAGAGTGGGCTGCGTAACAAAACAAGCTTCGGCTGCACGAGCAAAATGCCGATGATTGTCAACGGCAATGATGTAACGGAATTGTGTAATAGTCAAGACTTATGAGATTGAGTTTCTTGATAGATAACAAAGATAACCGGAAAAGTTCAATGAGAATCTTCTTCTATCCTAATTTAGACGCCATGACCGCGTCTGAATTCATAACCCGCATTCAATCAACAAAAGATGATTTGGCCATGGCTGATTCCATGATGCCGTGGTATAGAAAATTAGTCAAGCCGTCCGCTCAGACTTTGAAAAATGCAAATAAGGCTGCGGTATTGGTGCATGTTTGCCAAGGTCCAGAAGGACTAGAAGTCTTGTTTATGAAAAGACCTGCATATGACGGTACGCATGGCGGTCAGGTCAGTTTCCCAGGTGGTAAAAGGGAAGAAACAGATATTGATTTTGAGCATACAGCCATAAGAGAGGCGCAAGAAGAGGTTGGTCTTAACAGCAGCATGTTCGAAATCGTGAAAAATATGGAACCGCTGTACATACCCCCATCTAACTTTTTGGTATATCCGTTTGTAAGCTTTGCTGAACAAAAACATGAGTTGATATTGGAAGAAAAGGAAGTTGCCTATACTTTCTCTGTGCCGCTTACTAAAATTCTTTCGGGCGAATTAATGGATTCGGTAAAAGTGCCTACTAAAATTGGACGAATGAAAGTACCTGCCTATCTATGGGAAGATGAGGTGATTTGGGGAGCAACAGCAATCATTACTGCAAGATTAGCAGCACTACTTTCTTAAGGTTTATATTTGCCAAGCAACAGAAAGAAATCCGTGTGCTAAATCCATTTAAACAAGACAGCTTTGGATACAATCTCCTCATCAAGAGGGTGGTTATCTTTGTTTTTGGTATTATTACTTGGTACCGATTTTTCAGGATAAATTCAGTTCAAATCATTGGAGGTGACAAGCTTAAAGGACTTCCAAAGCGAGGAGTGTTGTTTGTAAGTAACCACCAGACCTATTTTGCGGATGTGAGTGCTTTGTATCAAGTGTTCAATGCCACGGAAAGTAATGTATACAATCGGGTTCCATTCTACACTTTATTTAGACCAAAGCTGAATGTGTTTTTTGTGGCTGCTGCGGAAACCATGAAAAAAGGAATATTGCCAAAACTCATGCAGTATGCAGGCAGTGTTAGCATTAAAAGAACCTGGCGTGAAGCTGGTAAGCAAATTAATCGTGGCGTAGATCCTAAAGATATTGCCAACATTAAAAAGGCCATGGAGACTGGATGGACGATCACCTTTCCCCAAGGCACTACAAGGCCATTTGTAAAGGGTAGAAGAGGCACAGTACACTTGATTAGAGAATTGAATCCAGTGGTAGTGCCGGTAGTTATAAATGGTTTTCGTCGAGCGTTCGACAAAACGGGTATGTTAGTGAAGAGTACAGGTAATCTTTTAACCATTACCTTTAAAGAGCCTTTGGAGTTAGATTTTACCAAAGAGAATGACGATTTATTAGATCAAATTATGGTAGCTATTGAGCAAGCTCCAGAGTTTTTGAAAATTAAAGAAGAATGAAAAAAATCCTATTAACAATTGCGGCCATTGGAGCCTTAGCCTCTTGTGAAAGAGAAATAGATATCATTGACCCCGCAGCGCTTGACGACCGCAATATTTATATTCGTGCTTACAAGTATTTTGACGGGAATATTGCAGATACCAATACGCTTTATCAAATCAATGGTGATTTCATCAAACTTTCTCATGCTTATATTACATTGAGCGGTGCTGAATTTGTGAGTTATGACGAACAGGATACTACAAGAACTGAAAATGACCTTACCGTCATAGACTTGCTCACTACCTCTGAAGTGAAACTCGCTCAATTAGCGCAAGGTTCTTACAATGGGAGACTAAATTACCACATAGGTTTGGATAGCTCTAGGGCATACAGTGCGCCTGAAACATTAGACGCAACGAACCCTTTGTCAAAAGGTCATATGTGGAACGGTCCAAATCTAGGGCATAGCTTTTTTCAATTAGAAGGTCGCGTTTTTGATCCTGCGGATTCAACTTTCACCACTCCTAAAAGCACGTTTACTTGGAGAATTGCTACTGAGAATATGGTCATTGATAGAAGTGAAAAACGCAATTTTAGTGTTGGCGCTAATATGGGTGTGTTCTTTATTCTGAACCTAGATATTGATAAGCTCTTCCTGGGACTCCAGCCTTCAACCACACCTGAGATATATTCTGATCCTGGAGATATGGGTGATTATTCAAAAGCACAAATCTTGAGTGATAATTTGAAGAGCGAATTCATATTTAAACTTTAGCATGAGGAATAGCCCCTTACTTGCTTCATTTGCTGCTCTCTTTCTTTTAGGAAGCTGCGGCCCTCAAGAAAGAGAAATAACTGTTGAATTTCAGCTTATTCAGGATGGTGCTCCTTATGAGAATAGCGCCTCTTTTAACAAAGGGGATACTGCAATTGCCTTGGACCTATTTCATTTCTATGTATCCGAACTTTACTTGGGAGATCAATTGCTTAGTGAAGTGCTATTTGTAGACCCTAACGACAGTTTGTTTAGTAATTATACCTTGCCGGTAGATAAGTCTAATGATCAACTCAGTTTTGGTCTTGGAGTTCCGTCTCAGTTGAATAATATGGATCCTACGGTCTTTGAAACCAGCCATCCGCTCAGCAGTGCCTTTGCCATGTACTGGACCTGGGCCTCTAAATACAGATTTCTGAAAGTAGAAGGACGATTCAATGATTCAGGTGATTTGAGCAATGCGGGTTCCAATAATTCAATTATCTGGCATACGGGTACAGATGACTTATACCGTATGGCTAGCTTTAATGAGCAAATTAAACCAGG
>PXYR01000045.1 GCA_003023665.1 Bacteroidota bacterium | reverse complement strand
TTGACAGTCAGCTCAATCCGAATTACACTTTCGAAAACTTTATTGAGGGAGATTGTAATCGTCTTGCGAGATCTGCAGGTATGGCCGTTGGAAAAAGTCCTGGTGGAACAGCTTTTAATCCATTGATGTTGTACGGAGGTGTTGGTTTGGGAAAGACACATCTTGCACATGCAATAGGCGTTGAAATAAAGGATAACTACCAAGAGAAAACGGTTCTATATGTAAGTGCTGAAAAATTTACTCAGCAATTCATAGACAGTATTAGAAATAACACTAAAAATGATTTTGTCCACTTCTATCAAATGATAGATGTCTTGATCATTGATGACGTACAAAGCTTTTCTGGAAAGGAAAAGACACAAGATGTATTCTTTGAGATTTTTAATCATCTCCACCAAAACGGCAAACAAATTATATTAACCTCTGATCGTGCACCTGTTGAATTACAAGGAATGGAACAGCGATTATTAAGTAGATTTAAGTGGGGGTTAAGCGCAGACTTACAAAAACCAGGTCTTGAAACACGTGTAGCCATTTTGGGCAAAAAGCTGTACAATGATGGGATTGAAGTAGAAGATGATATTGTTGAATTCATAGCCTATTCAATCAACTCAAATGTACGTGAGTTAGAGGGAGCATTAATTAGTATTCTTGCTCAAAGCTCTCTGAATAAAAAGGAAATCACCATGGAATTGGTGAAGTCCATGGTGGACAAATTTGTAAAAAGCACTACCCGAGAAATTTCTATTGACTTTATCCAAAAGGTAGTTTGTGATTACTTCGACATGCCACTTGAACTACTGAAATCCAAGACTAGAAAAAGAGAAATAGTCCAAGCACGGCAACTCAGCATGTATTTTTCCAAACAACTAACTAAAAATAGCCTTGCCTCAATTGGACAGCAATGCGGGAATAAAGATCATGCAACCGTCTTACATGCTTGTCGTACGGTCAATAACCTCAAAGAAACTGACAAACGTTTCAAAACTTATGTTGACGATCTCCAAAAGAGATTAACACTCGCTTAAATTTATTGTACGAAAGCTTGAAAGAGTCAGTATCTTCGGGTATTGACTCTTTTTTTTATGAAGGTATTAATGGTTTGCTTAGGGAATATCTGTCGTTCGCCCCTAGCACATGGAATTTTAGAACATAAGGCTCCTTCGAATTGGACCATTGATAGTGCGGGAACTTCCGGGTGGCATGAAGGAGAACGACCGGACACACGATCAATTATTACCGCGAAAGGAAGAGGTATAGCCATAGACCAACAGAGATCTAGACCATTTGTTGTAGACGATTTTAAGCGCTTTGATATCATATTCGCAATGGATTCGTCAAACTATAGTAACATATTGAGATTGGCGCCAGATGAAGAATCTGCATTAAAAGTCCGATTAATAATGAATGAGGTCTATCCAAAAGAAAACAGACAAGTACCTGACCCATATACTGGAGGACAAAATGGATTTGAAGAAGTTTACGACATGTTAGAACTGGCATTAGATGAATTCCTTAATAGCAATTTAAATGGGTGATTTATACCTAATACCAAATACATTAGGAGAAGACAATTTTTCATTTGTTCTCCCAGATGAAGTGAAATCAGTCATAGAATCTTTGGATTATTTCATAGTTGAAAATGAAAGAACAGCTCGGGCGTATATCAAAAGACTACTTCCAGATAAAATTCAAAAGGATATTCATGTTGAAATCATTGACAAACACACCGATCCTTTGGATTTACCTGGCTTTTTAAGACCTATTGAAAACGGAAAAAATGCCGGAATAATTTCGGAAGCTGGTGTACCCTGTATAGCGGACCCTGGTGCTGAAATAGTGAGCATAGCTCATCGTAAAGGACTAAAAGTCATTCCTCTAGTTGGCCCATCCTCTATCCTCTTAGCCTTAATGGCTAGCGGTTTTAATGGACAACAATTTGCTTTTCGGGGTTATCTTCCTTTTGATCAACAAATCCGTAAAAGGGTTTTTCAGGCAATGAATAAGGATATCAAAGACGGTATTACGCAAATATTTATGGAAACGCCATACCGCAATAACAAGCTTCTGGATGAGTTGCTCAAAATAATGCATCCGGAGACTAAATTGTGTATAGCCTGCGACATCACTCTAGAAAATGAGTACATTAGAACAAAGACTATAGCGAATTGGGTGGGTAGTCTTCCCGATTTACACAAACGACCAACCATATTTCTAATAGATTAATGACGGATTGGGGTTCCAAGGATAAAGAGTTAATTGATGGTGCATTCGGTGACTTACTGAATAGCATTGAATATAAAACGGATAAAGACGACGTTGACCTAATCAAGCGAGCGTTCCGGCTTGCCAATGACGCTCACAATGGTATACGAAGAAAAACAGGTGAACCCTATATCACCCATCCTATTGAAGTCGCCCAGATAGTTGCCACTGAGATCGGACTGGGTCCCACAAGTATTGCAACAGCGCTCATGCATGATGTAGTTGAGGATTCAGACTATACGTTAGATGACATCAGCAGTATGTTCGGCGCCAATATTGCCAAATTGATTGACGGATTGACCAAAATTAGTGGTGTAACCACAGTTGATCAGAATATGCAATTGGAGAATTACCGTAAAATGTTACTCACCATTAGTGATGATATTCGGGTTATCCTGATCAAAATTGCGGACCGTATGCATAACATGAGAACCATGCACGGAATGCCTTCTCATAAACAATTGACTAAAGCATCTGAAACCTTATTCATTTATGCCCCGTTAGCACACAGACTTGGTCTTTACAGAATTAAAACTGAGCTTGAAGATCAAAGCCTTAAGTATACTGATCCTGAATTATATGGAGATATTAAAGGTAGAATGGATTCGCTACAAAAGGCAGACATGTCTTACCTCAATAAATTTGTCGCGACAGTAGAGCGCGAACTAGATAGTGCAGGTCTTCATTTTGAAATTA
Source organism: Bacteroidota bacterium (assembly GCA_003023665.1). Taxonomy (GTDB): domain Bacteria; phylum Bacteroidota; class Bacteroidia; order Flavobacteriales; family Schleiferiaceae; genus UBA10364. Next base: position 9,769 of record PXYR01000045.1, on the reverse strand, counting down.
AAAAGAGAACAAAAAGTATCTACTCCATCCGGAGAAAGATGAAAAATCAAGGCGTTAGTTTTGAAGAAGTGTATGATAAATATGCCATTCGCATTATCCTTGACTCCAAGCTCGAGCAAGAAAAAGCGGATTGTTGGAAGGCTTATTCTTTAGTCACAGAAAACTTTAGTCCTAACCCATTGAGATTGCGAGATTGGATTTCTTCCCCAAAAAGTAACGGTTATGAAAGTTTACACACCACTGTTATGGGGCCTGACGGACATTGGGTGGAAGTGCAAATCAGAACAGCACGTATGGACGATGTGGCGGAAAATGGATTCGCTGCACACTGGAAATACAAGGAAGATAGCTCTGGTTCCAATTCGTTAGATTCATGGCTCGTTAGGATTAGAGAGTTTCTTGAAGACCCTGAAAACGATGATGAAGATTTCATTGAAAGTTTTCAAATGAACCTATTTGCTTCGGAGATTTTTGTCTTTACGCCAAAAGGAGAAATGCTGACTTTGCCAAAAGGGGCTACTGCTCTTGATTTTGCCTTTGACATACATTCGGAGGTGGGTGCACATTGCCTTGGTACTAAGGTGAATGGAAAGCTCGTCCCAATGAGTACGCCCTTGAAATCAGGAGATCAAATTGAAATACTCACCTCCATAAAACAGGAACCAAAGGACGATTGGCTGGCATTTGTTAAAACTGGTAAGGCTAAACAACGCATTAAAAGATCCTTAAAAAGGGAGAAACAAATTATATCTGGTCAGGGATACACCATTTTGGAGCGAAAACTTAGAGTATTGAAGCTCAAAGCTACCTCAAGCAACATTCAAAAATTGGTGAATTACTTTGGCTTGAAAAATCCAGAAGAGTTATTCTACAAAGTAGGTCTTGGTGTTATTGACAACAAAAAATTAAGGCAATACGCACGGGAAACATCAGGACTCGTGAATTATTTCAAGTCTAGAATTGTAAAGAGCCCTTATGCCAGAACCAAATTGGACCAAAAGAATAAGAGCAAAAGTGAATCCAATTTAAACGTAGAATTAGTCTTTGGAAATGACGAACAACAATTAGACTATACCCTATCAAAATGCTGTAATCCTCTTCCAGGTGAGCGTGTATTTGGTTTTATCACAACAGCGGAAGGAATAAAAATTCACCGTCACGATTGTCCCAATGCCGTCATGCTACAAAGCAGATTCGCCAACAGAGTGATGAAGGCTACCTGGATAACCACAGAAAATGCTAAGGTTACCGTAAATATTGAAATAACCGGGGCGGACCGTGTAGGTCTTGTAAATGATGTAACTAAAATCATATCAGGAGACTTAAACATCAATATTAAAGCCATTTCCTTCTCCGTAGACGACGGGTTATTCACAGGTCAATTGACCATTGAGGTAGCAGATAAAGTAGGTTTAACAGATACTATTAACAATATCCGAGCATTGGAAGGAATCAACAGTGTAAATAGGGTGGGTAAATTCAATTAGTAGAAGTATTTTAGCGCTTTAGTTCTCGAATGAGCACATTGAACGCACAAGAACAAGTAAGAAAAGTATTCAGCACTTTTCTAGAAGAAAACAAGCAACGGAAAACACCCGAACGCTTCGCTATACTCAAAGAGGTCTACGAAAGTAACGACCATTTTGATGTAGAAACCTTGTATCTAAACATGAAAGCGAAAAACTACCGCGTCTCAAGAGCTACTTTATACAATACTATTGAGCTATTGCTCACCTGTGGACTGATTCGAAAGCATCAATTTGGTCAAAACCAGAGCTTTTATGAGAAGTCCTATTTCAATAGACAACATGATCATGTGATATTGGATTCGGGTGAAGTATTTGAATTCTGCGATCCTAGAATTGAAAACATTAAAAAAACTATCGAGGAAGTCTTCGATGTAGATGTAAGCAGTCACAGCCTTTACTTCTACGCAAAGAAGAAGGAATCCTAATTTAACTTAAACATGGCCGTAGATGTACTTTTAGGTCTTCAATGGGGAGACGAAGGAAAGGGGAAGATTGTTGATGTACTTACGCGTAAATATGATATCATTGCGCGTTTTCAGGGAGGTCCCAATGCTGGTCACACATTGGAATTTGAAGGCAAGAAACATGTACTGCATACCATCCCATCCGGCGTATTTCATAAAGATGTATGCAATGTTGTGGGCAACGGTGTAGTCATAGACCCAGTAATTTTTAAAGGTGAGTTGGATAAACTCATTGCGCAAGAGCCTGATGTTCTATCTAGACTAAAAATCTCTAGGAAAGCACATTTAATACTGCCCTCGCATAGACTATTAGACGCGGCAAGTGAAGCTGCCAAGGGCAAGAAAAAGATTGGTTCAACCCTTAAAGGAATTGGCCCAACCTATATGGACAAAACCGGTAGAAACGGACTACGCGTTGGTGATATCCAACTGAGTAATTTCAAGGAACTGTATACCAATCTTGTCAAAAAGCATAAGCAACTCCTGAGCGGATATTCTAATTTTTCTTACGACCTAAGCGAACTAGAGACCGACTGGTTCGCTGCAATTGAGTATTTAAGAACACTTGATATCATAGATAGTGAGCCATACGTTCATCAGGCCATAAGAGATGGTCGAACCATTCTCGCAGAAGGGGCACAAGGCACCTTGTTAGACATTGATTTTGGAACTTATCCTTTTGTTACTTCTTCAAATACCACTTGTGCGGGAGCATGCACAGGACTTGGAGTTGCTCCAAATCGCATAAAAAACGTTTACGGAATTTTCAAAGCCTACTGTACAAGGGTTGGCTCTGGTCCTTTCCCTACTGAACTCTTTGATACAACGGGTGAAACCATTCAGGCTCAAGGTCATGAATTTGGTGCAACCACTGGACGACCAAGAAGATGCGGGTGGTTAGATTTACCAGCTCTGAAATACGCTATTGACGTAAATGGCGTTACTGAATTAATGATGATGAAGGCCGACGTTTTAAGTGGAATAGGTAATCTAAAAATTTGTACTGCCTACAGATATAAAGGTGATGTAATAGAGCACTTGCCTTATAAGCTAGAGGAAGCGCTTATTGAGCCGATTTTTACTGAAATAGCAGGTTGGAATGAAGACCTAACTACAATGATTTCAGAGGATGAATTTCCAGATAGCTTCAAAGCTTATATTGACTTTATTGAAAAAGAAGTAGGTGTGCCTATTTCTTTGATTAGCGTTGGACCAGACCGAGCGCAAACCATAATGAGAAAATAATGAAGAGGGCCTTTCTAATTGGATGGGCCCTCCTTTTTATCTGCACCTCTGCAAGGGCGCAGAAGACCATACGCATTCTGAATTCCGATCACCTTGAAATCAAAAAGCAAAAGAACGGTTCGCGTGTATATTATTTACAAGGCAATGTAGGGCTTCAACAAGATGTTGCCGTAATGACTAGTGATTCCGCCATTCTTATTCAGCCGCAAAATGAATTCAAGGCATTTGGAAATGTGAAAATTGTACAAGCAGACACCACCGTTGTCACTGGCGAAAGATTGGATTATAAAGGTGAAACAAGAACTTTTGTCATCAAAGACAACGTCAATCTGATTACACCCAATTCCAAACTAAGCACACAGGTTCTATTCTATGATAGAGTTACGGCTAATGCGTATTACACCACGCGCAGTACGCTCTATAGAAATCAATTAGAACTTACAGCGGATATTGGTACATACAATACGCGTTATGAGACGGTACGTCTTCGAGGATCGGTAGAAGCTATAGATAGTGCATACACGCTATTTACGGACACTTTGATTTATTACCCATCAATGGATAGTTATGATTTTGCGGGACCTTCTACCCTGCTTAAAGACAGCACGACAATTCAATGCCAAGTTGGTCGATATGAAGCAAATCTATCACAATTGTACCTTGGTAATGGAGCCAATATTGCTTCACCAAAAAGTTTTATTCGGGCAGACTCCATTAGTTATAACCTCAATGATGAAAGTGGAGAATTATTCAACAAGGCACTTGTTGCGGACACTGCTCAAGGTTTGGTTCTAGAATCAGATTATATTGACTACGTCAAGAAACCAAACTATGTGAATGCATATTCCCCAGTATATTACCGCCAACGGATGGATGAAGACACCTTATATGCGATAGGTGATACGTTAAAAATACGAGAGGATTCGGCTGAATTTCATACCGTAGATCTTTTGTTTAACACCCGGTTTTTTAGCACAGATTTTCAAGGAAATAGTCGGTTTTTTAATTTTAAAGAAGAAACAGACGTGTTAACCTTATTTCCTAAACCGCTCATGTGGAGTAAAGAAAATCAATTTAGCTGCGACTCGTCACTAATGACGCTTCGTGATGAGAAATTAGACAGTTTATTTTTAAACGGTAATGCTGCAATAGTTTCACTTTCAAAAGATTCCATACACTTTGACCAAGCTATAGGTAAAAGACTCGAGGGTAATTTTTTAAACAATGCCGTTCACGCATTGAGGCTTGAAGGAAATGCAGAAAATATTAGCCATAGTATTAATGACGACGGCCTAATAGAAGGAATAAGCAAAAGTGCCTGCTCTTGGATAGAAATTCAATTTAAAGATGGTGAAGCAAATAAAGTTAAGGCTGGACCGGGAGGTGAAGCATCTTATGTCCCATGGTCCTCTGCACCTGATGAAATGAAAAGCCTCCCAAGGTGTACGCCTGCTTTCAATTTAAGGACTACCAAAGCAGAAACTCGCCCAAAAATCAACCTATGATTTTCTTAATATTGGGTTTAAAGTAATTCGGGCCTTTTAATACTTTTCCGTCCTCGCGGTAAATCGGTTGGCCATCTTCTCCCAATTTACTCATATTACTTCTTTGTATTTCCTCAAAGACTTCTTCAATCTTATGCTGCATACCATGGCTAAGAATGGTTCCGCACAAAATGTACATCATATCTCCTAACGCATCTGCTACCTCTACTAAATTGCCACTTTTTGCAGCTTCTAGGTATTCCTCGTTTTCCTCTGCCATCAGTCTAAACCTGAGATCTATAAGACTGTCTTCAATGGTTGCAATGGGCGAATATTTATTAGGAATTCCAAAGGTGTCGTGGAATTTCTCCACATGATCTAATTGCTTTTTCATTTGTTGATAATATCTACCTCAAAGAAAGTAAATTTGTAGCTATGGAAAACATAACAACGGGTCATTGGATATTTGCGGGGGTCTTTGCAATTACCTTTCTAATTTATCTTTTCATTAGCTATCGAAAGGATTTAGCCTTACACAAAATTCATTACCGCAGCGGAGGTATTCAAGTGGCTCTACTAATCGTCATCACCTTGTTTGTTCTCTTTGTTTTTAAGCGTCTCTTCTAGGTCCATTATCACGTATATTTGCGTAAGAGTTTAACCTAGCTCGAACCAACTACTATGACAGATAAACAGAAAGAAATCAGTTACCTAGATTTCAAAAAAGAAATCCACCAAGACTATTACACGGCTGTACTCTCTCGTGAATGTTCTTTAATGGGACGCAGAGAAGTTCTTACGGGAAAGGCCAAATTCGGTATTTTTGGTGCCGGAAAAGAACTTGCCCAAATAGCTTGGGCGAAAGCGTTTAAAAAAGGTGATTTTAGAAGCGGATATTACCGCGATCAGACCTTCATGATGGCTTTGGGCGAATTAAATCCTATAGGTTTCTTCAACTCATTATACGCGGTCACAGACATTAAGCATGAACCTATGGCAGGCGGGAGGCAAATGAATGGTCATTTCGCCACACGCAGCCTAGATCAAGACGGTAATTGGATTGACCTAACTCAACAGTACAATAGTTCATCTGACATAAGCCCAACTGCTGGCCAAATGCCAAGATTACTTGGTCTTGCTCAAGCCTCCAAAGTATACAAGGAAGTTTCTTTTGAGGGTTCTGAAAAATTTAGCAATGATGGAAATGAGGTCGCTTGGGGTACTATTGGAAATGCTTCCACTTCTGAAGGTTTGTTTTTTGAAACCATAAATGCAGCAGGCGTTTTACAAGTACCTATGGTTATTTCCATTTGGGATGACGAATACGGAATCTCCGTGGGTGCCGAATACCAAACTACTAAAGAAGATATCTCCGAAATCCTCAAAGGTTTTCAACGTGATTCCAACGGGAAAGGTTACGACATCTATGTTGTAGAAGCTTGGGACTATCCAGCTCTGATTAATACATTCACAACAGCAGGAAAAGTAGCGCGAGAAGAGCACGTTCCCGTTATGATTCATGTGAAAGGAATGACTCAGCCTCAGGGTCACAGCACAAGCGGTTCTCACGAACGCTACAAGAGCAAAGAGCGTTTAGAATGGGAAAAGGACCACGATTGTATTCTAAAGTTTGGTCAATGGATTATTGAGCAAGGAATCGCCTCTCAAGAGGAATTGGATGAATTGACTAAACGTGCAAAAACTGCGGCACGCGATGGTAAAAAAGAAGCTTGGAATATTTATCAATCTGTTCCTAAGCAGGCCCGAACTGAATCTTTGGCTATCCTTAAAGGCATGCAGCAACAAGGTGAAAAAGGTATTTTCCTTACCAATATCATCAAAGAATTAGAGTCCATTGAAGATGTAGAAGTTGCCCATAGCTTCAAGGCGGCTAGAAAAGCTTTACGTGTGGTTCGTGGAGACCACCGCGTGGATACGTCAGCGTTGAAAGACTGGTTGAATCATACTAAGCGTGACCAAGAAAGACGCTACGGATCTCATTTATATAGTGAGAATCCACAAACCGATCTCTTATCTAAAAATCCAGCCACCTATTCAGACAATTCCGAAGTAGACGCTCGTGTAGTACTGAGAGATAATTTTGACGCGCTTTTTGAAAAGTACCCGGAAACCATGGTTTTTGGTGAAGACAGCGGAAAAATTGGTGATGTAAACCAAGGACTAGAGGGAATGCAGGCAAAATACGGGGCAACTCGTGTTGCGGATGCTGGAATTCGTGAAGCCACGATTATGGGTCAAGGTATTGGCCTAGCCATGCGAGGATTAAGGCCCATTGCTGAAATTCAATACCTAGATTATCTGCTGTATGCACTTCAAATCATGTCCGATGACTTGGCTACAGTGCATTACCGCACCGTGGGTGGTCAAAAGGCCCCTACCATAGTTCGTACACGCGGTCATAGACTAGAGGGCATTTGGCACTCTGGGTCTCCAATGGGAACAATCATTAATTCTATCAAGGGGATGTATGTGCTCGTACCACGAAACATGACTGTTGCAGCTGGATTTTACAACAAGCTTCTGCAACTCGATAATCCTGCACTCGTAATAGAATGTCTAAATGGATATCGACGCAAAGAAAAACTACCTAATAATTTGGGCGAGTTTACAACGCCTATTGGAGAAGTTGAAGTATTAAAGGAAGGTGAAGATGTTACCGTGCTCACCTATGGTTCAAATTGTTTTATAGCTGAGGCTGCTGTAAGTGAACTAGCTACCTTAGGGGTCAGTGTTGAATTAATTGATGCCCAAAGTCTTATTCCTTTTGATACCAATCATGATGTGGTAGAATCCCTGAAAAAGACCAATACACTTGTCATTATTGATGAAGACGTTCGTGGCGGTGCTAGTGCTTTTTTAATGCAAAATATTATTGAAGATCAAGGAGGATACCGCTACTTGGACTCATTACCAAAAACAATAAGTTCCAAAGATCACAGACCAGCATTCGCATCTGATGGTGATTATTTCTCCAAACCATCTCTAGATGATATGGTTGAGGAAATCTATTCCATTATGAATGAAAAAGATCCTGAGCGCTACCCTGCACTTTAATGAAAGAACCGCGTCTTTTCCCAAATACAGTAGCTGGTGTTCTTGAAGCACTAGAAATGAGCTTTGGGAAGGGTATTTATGCGGATAAAGTTGTTGAGCGATTACTCAAGAAAAACAAAAAGTGGGGATCTAGAGATCGTAGTTTCGTGGCCGAACATACCTATGAGATGGTACGTTGGTGGGGACTGCTCTGGGCCTTATATGACCAACATCCTTCAACTAAACGAAAGGATCTTCAGAAGCTATTTGGCATATATTGGTTGTGGCGAGGATTTAGTCTCCCCGACTGGCCAAAGTTTGACGCTATTCGAGAATTTCCAATTGCCAGTAGAAAAGTTGCATTGAAGCATACTGCGGATATTGAAAGCTTTCCACATTGGTTTAGCGAACTAGCAGATGAGCAATTGGGTGAAAAGTGGCCTCGAATAGCACGAGATTTGAACGTGCCGAATACAGTAAATGTGAGAATCAATACACTCAAGGCTAACAAAGAGGATGTTGTAAATGAATTAAAAAAGGTAGGAATTGAACTCATTCCTCATCCTGTTTTTCCTGATGCACTTTATTTAAATGGTCGACCTAGATTAAATCATATTCCAGCCTTTCAATCGGGTTTATTTGAAGTTCAAGATGCTGGATCCCAACAAATCGGTCACTTTCTAAACCCAACGCCCGGAAGCGTCACCATTGATGCTTGCGCCGGCGCAGGAGGAAAAACACTTCTACTAGGAGAACTGATGAGAAATCAGGGACGCCTTATTGCTATGGATGTTGAAGGAAGAAAATTGGGCGAACTAAAGAAGCGTACAATTCGGAGTGGATTGAGTATTGTTGAAACACGAGCTTGGGAGGAACCAATGGTTTTAGAGAAACTGCATGAAACTGCTGATTTTTTGCTGCTTGACGTGCCTTGTTCCGGTACAGGAGTTATTAAGCGTGAGCCAGATACAAAATGGAAGCTGCAACCGACTCATCTTGAGCATCTCAAAGGTGTTCAGGCGGATATTTTGCATCGTTATCCCAGGATGCTTAAAAATGGCGGCATATTGGTTTACGCCACTTGCAGTATTTTACCCATGGAAAACTCGAATCAAGTTCAAAAGTTTTTAAAGAACAATACTGCATTTGAATTGATAGAAGAATGTACCGTTGATCCAGGGGAGCACAATGACGGCTTCTACATGGCCAAAATGAAGAAAAAATGAGGACCACGGAACAAGAAAGCTTACATTCAAACTTAGAGCAGCAGAGCGTTGCTGACTTGGTACGCGGTATAAATACAGAAGATCAGAAGGTGGCACTTGCCGTAAATGAACAGATAAATGCCATTGCGGCCTTCATTGAAGCGCTAGTCACACGTATGAAACAAGGTGGACGATTATTCTATATTGGTGCTGGTACGTCGGGTAGGTTAGGAATTCTAGATGCAAGTGAGTGTCCTCCCACGTTTGGAGTCAGTCATGATTTGGTAATAGGCCTCATTGCTGGTGGTGATGGAGCGATTAGAAAAGCAGTTGAAAATGCTGAGGACAGTACTACCGGTGCTTGGGAAGATTTAAGACAATACAATATCCAACCTTTAGACTCCGTCGTTGGTATTGCCGCTAGTGGAACTACACCATACGTTATTGGAGGAATAGAAGCTGCAAATAAGCATGGTTTACTCACTGGTTGTATTACATGCAACGAAGGGAGTCCCGTGGGAAATTTGGCTCAGCACGAAATAGCCGTAGTGGTTGGCCCTGAGTTTCTTACGGGCTCCACACGAATGAAATCGGGATCTGCGCAGAAGATGGTATTGAACATGATTACCACCGCTGCGATGATCAAATTAGGGCGAGTGAAAGGCAATAAAATGGTAGACATGCAACTTTCAAACGACAAGCTAGTAGGCCGCGGTACCCGTATGGTGGCCGAAGAGCTTGGAATTGAACAGGAATTGGCAGAAAAATTACTTTTAAAACACGGCAGT
>PXYR01000188.1 GCA_003023665.1 Bacteroidota bacterium | reverse complement strand
GTTAACGTAGACGGAATAAGCAAGACCTTGCGATTGAACGTTGCTCACTAAACATTAATTGTCTTATTTTTACGGGGAGCCATAAGGTTCCCCGTTTTTTTATTCAGACTTAAGAACATGAAACATCTTCTAACCGCATTGGCATTATTTGCTACTTCTCATCTCATTGGACAAGAGCTACCTAGTACAACGCTCAAGACTTTAGATGGACAAAGCGTTAACATTAAAGATGCTATTAGTACTGAAGGCCCAACTGTAATTAGTTTTTGGGCAACATGGTGCAAACCGTGTATTAAAGAACTAACGGCGTTTATGGATTATGCTATTGATTTGGAAGAAGAGGTAGGCGCCAAAGTACTCGCCGTAAGTATTGACGACTCGCGTAATTCAGCTCGAGTTGCTCCAATGGCACAAGGCCAAGGTTGGGAATACACGATTCTATTGGACGAAAACCAGGATTTAAAAAGAAATTTAGGAATTGTAAATGTTCCTTTCACGCTCGTTCTCAACAGTGAAGGTGAAGTAGTTTGGAAGCATAGCGGCTATTCACCTGGAGATGAAGAAGAACTCGCAGAAATTGTAACAGAAGTTGCTGCAGGTCATTCGCCAAGTCACTAATCAAATGAAGAAAGCATTTGCGCTTGGATTCATAGCTCTTTTAGCCATACCAAGTTTGGCTCAAGAGCAATCTGCGTTTGGAGGTCAGTTGCATGGGAACTTCCAATTAGATGGACAGTTGTATCTACGCGATGAAAGTATTGATCCCACAGGAGAGTTCTTTCCTGATGAAAAATTCTTGGGGCAAGGCTACGCTAACTTTGTGTACGCAGATGGAAGCTTCTCCGCAGGTTTACGTTATGAGAATTATCAGAATGTTATGCTCGGGTTTCCTGAAGGGTATCGTGGAGAGGGTATTACGTACAGATTCCTTCAATTTAAACAAGATGGACTGGATATTACGGTTGGAAACTTTTACGAACAATTTGGAACAGGAATGGTGTTCCGCTCCTACGAAGAACGCGGCTTAGGCTATGATAATGCTATGGATGGTGTTCGAATCAAAGTCAACCCCGCGAGTGGTCTTGAATTAAAAGCAGTTTTAGGTCGTCAGCGCTTCTATTTTGAGAAAAGTCCAGGACTACTTAGAGGAATTGATGCCGAATATAATTTATCCTCTGAATTATTTCCCAAATTGGATTCAGCAGGATTGCGTTGGACAGTGGGTACGAGCTTCATGAGTAAATATCAAAGGTCCAATGATCCTTTCCTTGTATTGCCAGAGAATGTTGCGGCAGGAGGCATAAGGACTCGAATTGCTAAGGGACCTTGGTCTTTACAAGGAGAATTTGCCTATAAGGCCAATGATCCTTCATCAGACAACAGGTACATCTATAAGGACGGAAATGGCTTTCTAGCAAACGTGACCTACAGTAAGAATGGTTTGGGGATTATTGCCGGTATCAAACGAATTGATAATATGAGTTTTAGGTCTGACCGCAATGGCTCCACTATTGATATGTTGGTCAACTATCTGAGTCCAACAGCTCAAGTTCACACCTATGCGCTACCTGCTCTATATCAATATGCTACGCAAATTAATGGTGAAGAAGGAATCCAACTGGAAGCCAACTACAAGTTTAAACGTAAAACTATTCTTGGAGGCAAATACGGAACGTTAGTGAGTCTTAATTACAGCGTTATCCAAAGTATCAATAAAGATTTTATAGATCCTTCATTAGATACATTACGGACTCTTCAAGGTTATTACAGTGAACCCTTAGTACGTGGGGAAATTCCCTATTTCCATGACTTTAATGTAACCGTTAACAAGAAGATTAATAAACGGCTCAAGATTAATGCAATGTACTTGAATCTATTTTACAACAGGAGCGTCTTAGAAGACGGTTTAGGAGATGAAAGCATACAGCAAAATCCTGATGGCCAAAAGCTTATGAGTGGAGACATTATCATTATTGAAAGCCTCTACAAACTAAAGAGAAAGCATTATCTACGAACGGAATTCCAACATTTAAACACGCAAGATGATAGGGGATCCATGGTTATGGCCTTGGCTGAGTACAGTATTGCCCCTCACTGGTTCTTTAGCGTCCAGGATATTTATAATTATGGAAATCCAAATGCAGACCAAAAGTTGCATTATCCGCTTGCTTCAGTCGTCTATACAGCGGGTACTAGCAGGTTTCAACTTTCCTACGGACGCCAACAGCGCGGTATTTTTTGTGTAGGAGGCGTATGTCGTGTTGTACCACCATCTAACGGTGTTAGTTTCTCACTCACCACTAGCTTCTAAAAATGAAAAAGTCGATTCAATTTTTGTTATTCGTTCTGTTCATTACTGCTTTAACTACGCAATGTGACGTTATTGATCAGCCCTTCAAAAATGGCGGACCGCAAGACACCACTTCCACTGCGCAGCTGCGGAACGTTTTAATAGAGGACTTTACGGGGCATCGTTGTAAAAATTGCCCTAAAGCTTCCAAAAAAATTGAAGAACTCGTTAATGCTTTTGGCGCGGATCGGATTATAGGTCTAGCAATTCATGCGGGGCCTGGAAACTTTACCGGAACCAATACGGATTATCCTACAGATTTTACAACAACTGAAGGAAAGCAAATTCAAAACTTTTTTGGGACTAATTTTCTACCTGTTGGTATGGTAAATCGAGAGAACTACACGCCTTCTGGAAATTCGCATTGGTCAAGTTTTGACGAATGGCCTACGTTAAGTGCAGAGGCCATGGACAGTACGCTCAGAGTTGAATTAGAAGTTGAAGCAACCGTTGATTATAGTGATACCACTATTGAGGTAAATGTAAAAGCAATCCCTCAAGTTGCAATTCTTCACGATTTAGATGTCGTGGTGATGATTAAAGAAAGTGGAATTGTAAGCCCACAGTTACTCGAAGACGACACGCGAGACCCCAACTATGTCCATAATAATGTACTCCGAGAATTTATCACCCCTACCTGGGGTGAGGAAATTGGAAACAGCCCAATGGTACCTGGTGATGAGTATTTATCGAGTCACAGTATGAGTTGGAATACAAGCTGGGTAAGGACAAATAG
>PXYR01000044.1:1667-12798 GCA_003023665.1 Bacteroidota bacterium | reverse complement strand
TGTTTTTAGTCCTGAACTTAACCTTTTCTCTTCAAGCTCAGGAGGCATATGTTCCTGGTATTGCTCAGCCTGGGGAGTACTACATGAAGCTCACTGAAAAATCGGTGGCAGTAGTGGCCAATGCGACCTCCTTATTACCCAACGGCACCCATACGGTGGATCATTTGATTTCGCTGAGTGTGGATGTTAGGCAGGTTTGGGCACCAGAGCACGGCTTTAGAGGCGAAGCAGATGCAGGAGAGCATGTGGAAGACGGCCGCGATCCCAAAACAGGCATACCTATTAAGAGTTTGTACGGTAAAACCAAGCGTCCACCGACGGATTGGTTGGAGGGCTTGGATTGGGTGATCTACGATATTCAAGATGTGGGGGTTCGATTCTACACCTACAGCACTACTTTGAGCTACGTGATTGACGCATGTGTAGAAGCCGGTGTCCCGCTCATGATTATGGACCGGGGCAATCCAAACGGTCATTACATAGACGGTCCTATCTTAAAACCAGGCTTCGAGAGTATGGTAGGTTTGCACCCCATACCGGTAGTGCACGGCTTAACCATGGGGGAGTATGCTTCCATGGTCTATGGCGAGCATTGGATGCCTGCAACGGAGAATGAGGAGTGGCGCACGGCCTTTGAAAAGAAGGGCGGCATAGAAGTTATCCGATGCAAAGGGTATTCTCACCATAAGGTCTTCACTGAATTCCAGGTCCCACCGTCGCCCAATCTGCGCTCTATAGAGGCCATTTGGCATTACCCAAGCTTGTGTTATTTTGAGGGCACACCCATTTCCTGTGGACGAGGTACCGATGCACCATTTACCCGTTTTGGTGCACCGTGGCTTGATGGGGATGGGTACGAACATCGATTCACACCTGCGCCAGATCATGGATCAAAGTATCCGAAGTTTCAAGGGAAGGAATGCGGTGGGGTCCAATTGTCCCAGGATGTAACGACGGCCCCGGATGAAATCGATTGGACCTATTTGTTTAATGCCTATGCGTATTGGAAAGAAAATGCTCCAGCCGAGGCACCAGAATTTTTCAATGCGTTCTTCAAAAAATTGGCCGGTTCAAACGAACTACAGCAAGCCTTGGAATCTGGTATGAGCACGGAGGAGTGGGTGAAGTCTTATTATAGCGAGTTGTACACATACAAGCAAAAGGCTTATGAGTATTCTATTTATCCTCATTTAGGGATCGAGACATATAAGTCAAACTAGGCATAATGAAAAACCCCGCTCGAAGCGGGGTTTCTTTGTTAGATGAAAAAGCGGATTATTTCCAGCCTTTCATTTCTTTCTCGTATCCGGCTCTGTAGGAATCTGGTGCTCCCATATCCATTGCTTTTTTACCCTGCTTAAGGGCAGCTTTTGTTTCGCCTGCCGCGTAAAGAATTTTGGCCTTTACCCAGTTTGTGTACCAGTAATCAGGATCAAGCATTAAGGCTGTTTCAATAGTAGCAATGGCTTTTTCATGCTCTCCTTGTTTACTATAGAAATCAGCAGCATTACGGTAGGCACGCTTTGCTTGTCCTACAGCAGTTTCAATATTTTTACTGCTTGCGGCATCAGCATCTACACCAATAGCAACGCTTACAGCAACATCAGCCCATTCAAGTACCAAATTTCCACCAGAGGTGCTCAAGTCTTCAAAACTGATTGAGAAACTTTCGGTAAAGTCACTTGAGGCAGGGGCAGCTTCTGTTCGTGCTACGTCACTTTCTTCCGTATATCCTCCGCTTCCCCAAAGCTCTGTTTGATTGGAGAGAATGATGGTCCAAGTATCTTCATTTGGAATGGTGAATAGCGCATAATTACCTGCTTGAACCGCTTTTCCTCCAAAGGTGAAATCTGTTGAGGCATTGAATTGAACGGCTGCGTTGGCACCTGTTCTCCAAACTTGATTAAATGGTACTAAATCTCCAAAAACATTACGCCCTCTAACAGCAGGACGGCTGTATTCCACATTGAAATCTGTAAGTCCAATTCTCTGGCTAACGGATGCAGATGGTGAAGGTTGAGGTAATTCTTGGGCAACTACACTCAGTGATAGACATAGGGCAAAAGCACCTAAAAGCAATTTTTTCATGTTCTTATTTTTATTGGGTTCACGTGAATTTAAGTAAAAAATCGGGTCAAAAGTTCACTTAGATCGCCATCATTTTTAATGCAGCGACAGCAGCTTCAACTCCCTTGTTTCCATGTTTGCCTCCACTTCTTGCCATACTCTGCTCTAATATGTTGTCAGTTAAAACACAAAATATAGTGGGGGCATCATAACTTAGATTGAGTTCGGTAATGCCGTAAGTCACACTTTGGCAAACGTAATCGAAGTGTTTGGTTTCTCCTTGAATAACACATCCAATGACTATGACGGCATCTGGTTCGTGCTGTTCATGCATAGATTTTGCACCAAAAGTAAGTTCTACTGCTCCCGGTACATCTAATTCAATAATGCCTTCAGGATTTACGCCGTGTTCTATTAGGGTGTTTTTTGCACCTTCAGCTAGGTTGGAGGTTATCTCATGATTCCATTCAGCTCTAACAATGGCTACCAATTTTCCTTCTCCAGATGGAACATTCTGGTTATTGGTGCTATCTAAATGCTGATTGGCCGTTGCCATGTTATTTTAGAGCAGCAATCACACCTTCAATTCCTGCCGCTTGACGGGAATCAGGGTAGTCGTTGGCAATCTTTTCGTAAAGTTTAACGGCTTTATCCGATTTCCCATCTGCTTCAAAAGCTAAGCCCGCTTTCCACAAAAAGAGCGGGGTAGTGAAATTATTATCGGTTGCTTTGGCGGCTTTCTGATAGAAGTCCGCTGCATCATCCATTTGACCTAACTCTGCGAAAGCATCTCCAATTACACCTTTGGCCATGGCAGAAGTAGCCGTGTTGGAGGCAGAATATGCATCAAGTTCTACAATTGCATTTTCATAATCTCCTTTGCTGTAGTAGGCTAAACCGGCATAATAGTGTGCACTATTTCCTGCAGGAGTACTTCCGTATTCGTCAATGATATCTAAGAAACCGTAATTCGCTCCATTGCCGTTCAAGGCTAAATCCATTGAATCAGATTCAAACCATTTAACAGCTTTAGCCATTTCACGTCCCGCCTCTGCTGTTTTTGGGGCAACG
Organism: Bacteroidota bacterium; assembly: GCA_003023665.1. GTDB lineage: Bacteria > Bacteroidota > Bacteroidia > Flavobacteriales > Schleiferiaceae > UBA10364. Next base: position 9,660 of record PXYR01000044.1, on the reverse strand, counting down.
ACATAATTGGTATAGGCAAAGAAACTGAGCACTACAGCAACTACTACTCCAACAGCAATACCAACTTGTTTAGCATTGCTTTCAAGGAATTGCTCCGTTTTAGTCAATGTCTGTTCTACACTATCAAATCCTAAGTTATCCTGCTCTACAGGTGCATTTTTCTTAGCCATGGCTATATAAATATTGAGTCCGCCAAAAATAGTATAAATTTTGACTCCGAGAAGCCTATTTTTGTGCCTATGGATAAGCTCTTCATTGGCGCATTAGAATTAACTCATTTTAAAAACCATCACTCTACGCGATGGAACTTCAATGAAAAGGTAAATATTATCACTGGAAATAACGGTAATGGCAAAACCAACGTTTTAGATGCTTTGCACTACCTCAGCCTCACAAAGTCTTATTTAGGTTCAACGGACGGTCAGAATATCACTCACGGAGAAAGTATGGCATTGATCAAGGCCAACCTGGAGCGTAAGGGCACTTCTCATTCATTGGACATAGGATTGAAGAAAGGTCAAAAAAAGAAAATCAGGGTAGATGGTAAGGAAGTTGAAAAACTAGCAGACCATATTGGCTACTTACCGGTGGTTATGATATCTCCAATGGATAGAGATCTTATACTTGATGCTGCGGAGACAAGAAGGAGGTTAGTAGATGCAACTATTAGTCAAAATAGCAGAAGGTATTTAAGTGCCTTAATCAACTATAATAAGGCATTGGGACAACGCAACACAACGCTAAAATACTTTGCTTCCAATAGGACTTTTGATGCTTCACTTCTTGAATTGTATGACGATATCTTGGTGAAGGAAGGCGCTGAAATCTATTCAAAGAGAAAGGAATTTGCTCAAGAGCTTCAACCCATTCTTCAACGCTATTATGAAGTGCTCAGCGGAGGTAAAGAAGAAGTATCCATTACCTATAAAAGTACTTTACATGATTTGGGAATGCGAGAGTTACTTGCCTCTAGGTTGGACAAGGATAAAGTCTTGCAATACACTTCAGTAGGTACTCATCGGGATGATCTTGTTTTTGAATTAGGAGGTTACCCCATAAAAAGAGTGGGTTCTCAGGGACAACAAAAGAGTTTTTTAATAGCGCTAAAGTTGGCTCAGTTTGAAATAGGGCGCAAGCATTTAGGAATGGCTCCGCTGCTCTTATTAGATGATATTTTTGATAAATTAGATGAAGGCAGAGTAGCTAACCTCCTTCAATTGGTGAATACGGAAGATTTCGGCCAAATTTTTATCACGGACACGCATTCTGAGCGTATGCAACAATTAAGTGATGCGTTACGGCTGCAGCACACAACCTTTGAAATTACAGACGATGGCTCAATTCAAACGCTCTAACGAGCAAAATATGGGTGAAGCTTTGAGTCAATGGCTTGATCGATACAGACTTAGACAAGGAACCGACAATAGCAGAGTTCTGCAAGCCTGGGATGAAATTATGGGACCTTCGGTAGCTCGTCAAACGTCACGTAAGAAAGTTGAAAATAGAATATTAGTAATTCAATTGGATAGCGCTGTTGTTCGAAAGGAATTGCTCATGATGAAGGGAAAGATTATTTCATCAATAAATGAACATGTTGGACACGATGCTATAACAGATGTCCAAATCTTTTAGTCTTTCAATAAATCGGGACGTCTGCTTTTTGTCCTTTCGTAGGCCTGTTCCTCGCGCCAAATTTCTATCGCCTTTGTATTGCCACTTGTAAGTATTTCTGGCACTTTATGTCCTCTAAACTCTTCTGGTCGTGTGTATACCGGTGGGGCTAGTAGGTTGTCTTGAAAACTATCCGTTAATGCCGAGGTCTCGTCATTTAGTACGCCTGGAATTAATCTAATAATAGAGTCGCTAATAGCTGCAGCAGCTAATTCTCCGCCACTTAAAACAAAATCACCAATACTAAATTCATGGGTAATCCAGTGATCTCTTACACGTTGGTCTATACCTTTATAATGACCACAAATAATCATAATAGCTTTAAACATGCTCAAATGATTGGCATCACCTTGATTGTAATGCTTACCGTCTGGTGTCATGTATAGAATAGCATCATATTTACGGTCTTTTTGTAAATCTTCAATACAGTCCACCAAAGGACCGCACTGCATGACCATACCCGCACCACCACCGTATTGGTAATCATCAACTTGTTGGTGTTTACCTGTACCGTAATTGCGCAATTGATGTATGTGCACTTCTGCGAGTCCTTTATCAGTGGCACGCTTTAGTATGCTGTGGGAAAATGGCCCTTCTAGCAATTCAGGAAGTACAGTAATAATATCAATGCGCATCATTACTTCTTCAAGCCTATTTCTATGAGTCGTTGTTCTAAATAATTTCCGGCGGTGATATCCTCAAATGCTTTAGGGCGATCATTTGAAATACAATTGCTTAGAGCGTTTAAAGGCATTTTACCTACTGGATGTAAAAAGAATGGAATAGAATACCTTGACGTACCCCATTTTTCGCGAGGCGGGTTTACTACTCGGTGTGTGGTGGATTTCATAACGCCGTTGGTCAAACGCTGCAGCATGTCGCCCACATTAACTACAAGTGAGCCTGGAATTGCTGTTATGCCAATCCATTCATTATTCTTGTTGAGTACTTGAAGCCCTTCAGCGCTTGCGCCCATCAACAGCGTGATTAGGTTAATGTCTTCATGTTGACCTGCACGAACGCTATTACCTGGGTCTATTGTGATTGGGGGATAGTGTATAGCCCTTAAAATGGAATTTCCTCCTTGAACCCAAGATTCAAAATAATTGATATCTAATTCTAAATAGACGGCAATGGCTTTTAGTAATTCTCTTCCAATACCTTCTAGCTGTTGATATGCCAATTTAAAAGATGGAGCGAATTCAGGTAATTCGGCTACGCTCACGTTATTATGGTATTCAGGACCTTCATAAGCAGGGTTTGGTTGTCCCACTTGCCAGAACTCTTTGAGGTCTGCAGCTTCATTCCCTTTTGCATGTTCTTTGCCAAAGGAAGTATAGCCGCGTTGACCTGCGAGTCCATCAATTTCGTATGCAGCTTTGATTGATTTCTCTAATCCAAAGAATTCAGATGCTTTGTGATACAATTCATCTTGTACCTCTTCACCAAATCCGTGGTTTCGGATAGTTATAAAACCGATATCTGTATAGGCGGCGCCCAGTTCTTTCACGAACTCAGCTTTTTCATTTTCAGTCCCTTGAGACCATTTTGCGAAATTTAAATTTGGAATGGAAGCCATATTTAAAATTTTAGGTTCTGTATAACAAAAATAACTCCCTTTTTTAAGCTATTTTCATTCGCTAGACCCAACAAGCAGAAGTTATGAACGATGCCCACTCCAGGCAACTACTAGAGGACTTTATTCTTACAAGAGCAATAGAAGAGAAGATGCTTATCTATTTGCGACAAGGAAAGATTTCTAAATGGTTTGCATCCTACGGCCAAGAAGCCCTGTCCGTAGCTGCCACACATGCATTGACAAAAGATGAATACATCTGTACTATGCATAGAAATTTAGGAGTTTTTGTTTCAAGAGAAGTCCCTTTAAAAAGACTATTTGCCCAGTTTCAAGGAAAGGCTGATGGGTTTACAAAAGGTCGTGACCGTAGTTTTCACTTTGGTTCCATGGAACATCATTTGGTGGGAATGATCTCTCATTTAGGTGCTCAATTAGGACTCGCTTGCGGATTAGCCTTGAGAGAAAAACTACAAAACTCTGGCAAATGTGTTCTTGCATTTACCGGTGACGGTGCAACCTCTCAAGGCGATTTTCATGAAGCTCTTAACGTTGCAGCTGTTTGGGATTTACCGGTGGTTTTTGTTGTTGAAAGGAATTATTGGGGACTCAGTACACCTGAGCACCAACAGTTTGTTTTTGAATCCTTTAAACAAAAGGGTCCTGCTTATGGCATGAAAACAATGAGTTTTAATGCCAACGATATGTTGGAAGCTTCTACGAAGTTCAACAAAGCTGCGGATTATGCGCGTAAAAAAGGTAAGCCCATATTAGTTGAAGCCAATACGTTTAGGTTGAGAGGTCACGAGGAAGCCAGCGGAACTAAATATTACCCAGAAGGAATGATTGCAGAGCAAACAAAGAAAGAGCCTATGGCCTTACTGCGAGCTAATATGGAGCCTTGGGGAATTACGGAAACCTGGATTGATGAGAAATTAGAGGAATCAAAAAAGCGCGTGGATGAGGCGTTTCATGAAGCGTTGGCTTTACCTAACCTAAATTACAACAGAACGGAAAGTCTTAATGATCTCTTTGCCGCGCCTATTCCAACCAAAAATAAAGCAGGCTCAACTTCAGAATTACGTTTTATAGATGCCATTCATCAGGCGATTGATGTAGCCATGAAAAAGTGGCCGGAGCTTGTTTTAATGGGACAAGACATTGCAGATTACGGTGGTGTTTTCAAGGCGACTGAGAATATGCTTGAGAAATACGGGGAGGGAAGAGTACGAAACACACCGTTATGTGAAAGTGCTATTGTGGGTTCTGCCATGGGCTATGCTATTTCTGGCGGAAAATCAATGATGGAAATGCAGTTTGCGGATTTTGTGAGTACTGGATTCAATCAGATTGTAAATAACCTAGCTAAATTGCATTGGCGCTGGGGGCAATCTGTAGATGTTGTGATACGGATGCCAACTGGCGCTGGGGTGGCTGCTGGACCTTTTCATAGTCAAAGCACGGAGGCGTGGTTTACCCATGTGCCTGGTCTAAAAGTTGTATATCCTGCTTTTCCCGCAGAGGCTAAGGCACTTTTACTATCGAGTTTTAATGACCCAAATCCCGTAATGTTCTACGAACATAAAGCCCTTTACAGAACAGTTAAAGAACAAGTGCCTACGGGTGAGTATTTTATGGATTTAGGAGAAGCCAAGGTACAGCAGGAGGGTACGGATATTACTATTGTGACCTACGGATTAGGTGTTCATTGGGCACTAGAATTAGCAGAAAAGTCTACCTATGCTATTGAAGTCATTAATCTTAGAACTTTGGTTCCATTAGATTTCGAATCGATTAAAAAAAGTATCGCTAAGACCTCTTTAGTGGTGGTATTACAAGAGGACATTGCTGTAGGTGGATACGGAGAACACATTGCATCAAGAATAGCGCGTGATTGTTTTGAGTTATTAGATGCTCCTGTTGAATTGGTCAGTTCTGATCCTACACCAGTTCCTTTTTCAGCAGACTTAGAAGAAGGGTTTTTAGCTAAATCAAAGCTTGAAGAGGCGGTAGAGAAAATCTTGAATTATTAAATCCAACAGAATTCCAAATAAAAAGCCCCGAGCGCGCAGCGCTCGGGGCTTTGTTATTCGAATCAATTATAGAATTACTCTACAATAAATTTCTTAGTATTCTTATGTCCTGCAGAAGCAACAGTGTAGAAGTATACGCCTGGAGCAAATCCAGCTGTATTAATTTCTTCAATGTGACGACCAGCATCTAAACGTCCCATATTGCGCACTTCAATTGTACGACCTGTGATGTCCATAATGCTCAAAGTAAAGTTTGCCGCTTCAACGCTTTCTATAGCAACTTTTGTCAAACCGCTTGTTGGGTTCGGGTAATTCTGGCTAACCGAGAAGTTTTGCGTTTCCATTTCCTCAAGACCAATATTATCTGGGTAAGGCATTCCTAAATAATAGAAATCAATAGGATTTAATACTGAGAATGTTCCGAAATCTGCAATTGGTGCATAGGTCATATGCAATTGGTGAGAACCGTCGCCATTATCAAAAGCATAATCTGCAACGTTACCCCAAGTAGCATCACCAAATGTTCCCATTACAGTGACTTCTCCTTCCAAAGAATCACCGTAAACATTGTAACTGCGACATCTCCAATCTGGGAAGTTGTTGTCTGTTCCCGTCACGAAAGAGGTATCACTTTCAAACCAAGAGAAGAACAATTTTGAACGATCCGTACTCATAGAAATGTGAGGACGAGTAGCCTCAGGCACTGGGCCGTTGGTTGGGTCAAAATCATAATCCCAAGTAAATACTTGACTTACTACGTTACACACCCAAGTAATTCCTTGATCCATTGAATAGATATCTACCAATAGATTCACAGCTGGGAAGAAGGTAAAATCACCTGCCATAGTACCACCTGTTGGAGTAGTTTCGACTCCTGGGAATACGTGTACAAACAAGTGAACATTGCCGTTCGCGTCAACAGTCATATCATGACCGCGGGTAGATGAAGTAAGACTTCCGATAAACCAACCGCCTGTAATATTCTCAAAAATGGTAATTAAGCTGTCTCCAGAACGCTGATCAACAAGGTTGTTCAAGTTTGGTCCAAAAGGAGCGCTCCAAGACATACCGCCATCATCCGTTCTGATTAGGAAAGGATGGATGACTTTGTTTGGAGCAATCATATCATTATAACCTTCAACAGAAATGTACCCTGTAACCCCTGGTGGGTCAAAAGATAGGCGTGCATCACCGTAAATTTTTCCATTGGTTGCGTCATTGGTAATAGGGAGGTATGCTTTAATTTGAGTTAAATTCATTAAATCTGTGCTGAAATCCATATCTCCTTTCCAAATGACAGCTGTATCTGTATATTCTTCCACTAGGTAATTTGGGTGATCAAGACTTAATCCCCAAAACGTACCATCTTGTGTAAAAGACTCCTCCAAGGTTAAGTGACCACTTGTAGTATCTACTGCCATATCAGTAACAGTATTGTCCATTTTATGCGAACCTACCAGTGCGCCTCCCCAAGAATCATTACCTCCTGCTAAGGTTGGAGCCCATACACTAATAGAGGCATTTAGAGGATTGGTGTTCCCTTGGTTGTTTAAGATACCAATGTGAGGGTAACGAGCTGGACCTGGATATGCTCCAACAGCTGCGTTGGTGTTCCAAAATGGCCCTGCGTTGGACGTCCAAGTAGCTCCACCATCGGTAGAGTAATCAAAACGCAATGATCCAGAAGTGAAATCTCCGTTTGAATTAAAATCAGAACGGTGAATAAACGCTACAGTGTTCAATGCTTCATTCGCTACTAAATTGGTTTTGGGTCCAAACCCTGCGCCGTATACATTTGGTGCAGTACCAGTGTAGACAGCCGCTGCCGATTTATTAGAAGAGGTGTTCAATGGCGTTCCATCAGCATGTGAAGCTGTGTACATTGCCGCGCTGCGACCAAGGTCCATACGAGCTTCCTGAGCGGTTGCACCGATAACGCTTAATCCAGCAAATGCTAGTAAAAGTTTTCTCATAGTACGATTATTTGTGAGGCCCTAAGATAATAGAAAAGTTGCTAATTCAATTCATTGTAGCACAATTGAATTTTACGGCCTATTTCAGCCTTACTCAAGGCTTCAAACTTATTGACGCCAGGTTTACTAAGTGCAATCACCTCTGATAATTTTTGGGTGAGCTCTTCTACACTTTCTGCCATTAACACACCTTTATCTGCATAGTCGCTGCAACCAAAGGACGCTCTTGATATCGCCCATATTCCTGCTTTTCGGGCTTCCAGAGTCGCTATCCCAAAGGTTTCAAAAGCACTGAATTGGATATGTGCATGATAATTTGGTAAGAGTTGTAAGACTTCTTTGTTCGTTACTCTTCCGTGAACAAAAACATTTTTTGCTTTTTTGCAAAGCGCCTTTAATGCCTCCAAATCTGGTCCCCCACCAAAAAAGTGCAATTCACAGAAGGAGGGGAGAGCGAAGAATGCCTTAAGAATCAAATCTTGCCGTTTCACGTTAAAGACAATATCGCCTACCACGCAAAAGCGTACGGCAGTGCTATGCTCAGGATTACTGAAGTCCACGTCACCAACTATATTGGGAACTACCCTAGTTTTGGCAGTCGGAAGTAGTTCTTTTATTCCTGATTCAAGCACGTTGCTTACGGGTAAAATCAGATGCATCCTTTTAAAGTAATCCTTTATAAACCAGCGATTAAAATAGTTTATGTTGGAGTGATTTATAGATAATAACCCTGACCAGTG
>PXYR01000044.1:0-1434 GCA_003023665.1 Bacteroidota bacterium | reverse complement strand
CAACGGATTCAATTTGTTTTTGAATAAATATTCCGTTTTGAGGATCCATTGGATGGGGATACCATTTCACCACATGTAAGACTCGTTTTTCCATTGTTGCACAAGTTAGTCCGTTCGGTGCTGAACATCAAAACTTCTTTTAGGAGTCGATAATTTATAATTGTACAATGTACACTATCTTCATCAGCATCTTAATACAACCGACATGTTAAACAATACTGATTTCCTCATCATTGGACTCTACTTTGTGGCAGTCTTTGTTATTGCCTTTTTCAGTGGCTCCAAAAAAAGTGAAAACGGCGAAGCCGCAGATTATTTCCTTGGCGGCCGAAATCTAGGATGGTTTGTTATAGGGGCATCCTTGTTTGCCTCCAATATTGGTTCAGAGCACTTGGTAGGACTCGCGGGTCAAGGTGCCTCTGGAGACCTTGTGGCAGGTCAATTTGAATTATTGGCTTCTTTGATACTCATTGTTCTTGGTTGGGTATTTGTTCCTTTCTATTTAAAATCTGGTGTATTCACAATGCCAGAGTTCTTGGAAAAACGTTATAACGGCTGGGCTAGATCATATCTTTCATACGTAAGCATAGTTGCCTATGTACTCACCAAAATATCTGTGACCATTTTTGCCGGAGCCATTGTATTTACTGCGCTATTGGGCATTAGTTTCTGGACAGGTGCCATTGTTATCGTTGTAGCCACCGGTATCTACACGGTATTTGGTGGATTCAAAGCTGTGGTTTATACAGATTTGATGCAGATGTTTGTCCTTGTTGGAGGATCAATTATCCTGACCGTATTTGGGTTGAACGAATTGGGCGGCGTAGAAGAATTAGTTGCTCATACTACTCCCAATCATTGGAGTTTATGGAGGCCTGCTTCTGACACGAATTACCCTTGGACAGGAATTATGTTTGGAGCACCTATTTTAGGTATCTGGTATTGGTGTACCGATCAGTTTATAGTGCAGCGAGTTCTTGCAGCCAAAGACATAGATACCGCGAGAAAAGGTGCCTTATTCGGAGGGTACATGAAGCTTTTGCCACTATTTATTTTTATGATGCCTGGAGTGGTGGCCTATGCTCTGGCCCAGAAGAACCCTGAACTCATTTCTTTTGCAGACTCAGGTTATGATGCTGCTTTACCCTTGATGGTAAAGTCCATATTACCTGCAGGTCTTCGCGGTTTGGTAGTTGCGGGGCTTCTTGCTGCTTTAATGAGCTCTTTAAGTTCGGTATTCAACAGTTGTTCTACGCTAATCACTTTTGATGTATACAAGAAATACCGCCCTCAAGCGAACGATAAGGAATTGGTGCGCGCGGGAAGAATATCAACTATTGTACTAGTGGCCTTAGGAATTGCTTGGATTCCAATGATGCAGATGATAGAAGGAGGGTTGTTTCAGAAACTCCAGTCTATTCAAGCCTACATTTC
>PXYR01000187.1 GCA_003023665.1 Bacteroidota bacterium | reverse complement strand
CGCAATGACATGGATTCATTGCCATTAAAACTTGAACGTTAGAATCACCCAAATGTATTTGTAAGGTATCCAATATTGATTTCGGATATGAACTTATTTCATCCAAGAACAATGCACCGCCTATTGCATTGTGGAATTTACCAAGTTCACCATCATGACTAATTTGACTTAATTTGCTAGCAACCTCTTCTTCCATAAATACGCTGTGAAGATTTTGAATGCGGATACTGCCAAATAGGCTTTTAACATTCTGCACAGTCGCAATTTTAATGAACGGTCTCCATTTAGAATATACCCTTTCTAATTTGCTAGAAATCATTTCTACCAACCTAACCTCTTGGGGATTAATTGGAGGCATGATAGAATCAAATCTGTTGATAAGCATGGTTTTTCCTATCCCAGGCGGGCCGTTAAGCAACACATTGTGGTTTCCTGCCGCCGCAATTTCCAATGCACGCTTGTAAGCTGCTAGTCCTTTAACCTCGGAGAAGCAACCAAAAAAATCATGGGATATATTTTCTGGAATGTTACAAGGAACTTTAGGAATTTTATTGTTTTGGAGATAATCAACCACCTCAGCTAATCGACTTACATTGATAACTTCAATACCCTTAAAAAAATCTCGAATTCGTTCGGACTCCGCACTCTCAACATGAATTACTACTTTATTTAGACCGCACAAAGAAGCACTCTCAAGAATATTAAAAGCATTCTTTGTTTGTTCAATTCGCCCATCAAGTTGCAAGGCACCGCAAAAAAGATGATTATCTAGCGATGATGATTTGATTTGCCCACTTGCTGCCAGAATCCCTATGGCTATTGGCAGATCATAATGACTTCCCGACTTTTGGATTTCTAATGGCCGAAAGTTTAGTGTTATACGCTGACCTGGCCAATGCCAACCGCAGTTTTTCAAAGTTGTATATATCCGCTGTCTATTTTCTTTTATGGAACTATGGACATTTCCTGCGATATGGAATTTTATTCCGCGAGAAATATTTACTTCAAGCGTAATCGGTATTGGCAGTAAAAAAGAAGGCTGAATAGTCTGTATTTGAATCAACATAGAAAACGTATAATTAAGCTTCCTACAAATTCCTAAATGGTTAAGAGGATTCCATAGAGTGTGGAAAACTTCCTCCTTCTAACAATGAATTAATCCTCTGTTTTATTCGCTAGTTGACCACAAGCAGCATCAATATCCTGACCTCTAGAATGGCGGATAGTCGTTATGATGCCTTTGTTTTCTAAGACTCTTTTATACATGTCCACAGCTTCCTGCGAAGCCTGCGTATATGGACCGTTATCAATGGGATTGTATTGAATGATATTAACCTTTGTTGGGATCGCTCCACAGAATTTAGCTAATGCCTTTGCATCTGACTCTGCATCATTTATACCCTTCCAAATAACGTATTCAAAGGTTACGTTCTTTCCCGTTTTGGCATACCAATACTGTAAGCTCTCGCGAAGGTCAACTAAGGTAGTCGTGCGATGAGCAAGGGGCATCAATTTGGCTCTCTTCTCTTCAATAGCGCTATGCAATGAAATGGCTAAATTGAATCTCACGGCATCATCTGCCATCTTTTTAATCAACTTTGGGACCCCTATAGTACTTAACGTAATTCTTCTAGGACTCAGTCCCAATCCCTTTGGGTCCGTAATCTTTTCAATAGCAGAAAGTACATTTTGGTAATTCAACAAGGGCTCCCCCATCCCCATAAATACAATATTGGTCAGCGACCTGTCAAAGTATTCTTTGCCCTGTTTGTCAATGACCACAACTTGATCGTAGATTTCATCTGGACTCAAATTTCGCATGCGCTTAAGTGCCGCAGTAGCACAAAATGTACAGTCTAGAGAACAGCCCACCTGAGAGCTTACACAGGCAGTGATTCTCTTTTCTGTTGGTATCAAAACTGATTCAACTAATGCACCATCATGTAACTTGACTGCATTCTTTATAGTGCCGTCCTTACTGCGCTGCATAAAATCTACCTTAAGTAAATTAAATTCAAAATGAGCATCGAGTAGTGCGCGAGTAGATTTGCTCAAATTCGTCATTTGGTCAAAACTTTGTGCACTTTTCTGCCACAGCCATTGATACACTTGTTTGGCACGGAACGACTGCTCGCCATGCTCTTGAAAAAATTGAATTAACGCTTCTTGGGATAGGCCTCGAATGTCCCGCTTGTTTTGAACCATACTTCAAAGATACGCAGTCATGAAGGGAATTATGGCATGTCTCTCTCCACTAAATAGCCCATTTTTCCCATTTGATAATCGCGCATGGCCTCCATGATTTCTGTTTGGTTATTCATAACAAAAGGGCCATAGCTTTCCACTTTCTCTTTAATCGGAGCAGCAGAAATGAAAAAAACCTTGGTGCCGTTTTCAAAATGAGCCGTGTATTCACCGGGGCTAACGTGGTACAACATGCTGTGTTCTAGTAGTCCGTAATCTTCTAATCGGCCACTACCGCTTAGAACATACAATAGTCCATTTTCTCCTTCTTCTACGTTAAAGGTAAATGGCTGATCAGAGGCTGTTCCGTGAGCGCTACTAACGGGGTATGCGGCTTTTAAAGGCCCCTCTTTTTGTGATGGATGTACAATCCCAGAAACTATTTTTAAGTCAGGATGACCATCAACCGCTGGTAAATCTTCTTTTTGAAATGGAAGGTATACGGGTTCCATGGTCTTTTTTGAGGACGGCAAATTCACCCAAATTTGAATAATTTCTTGTATACCCCCTTCCTCGCAAAGCCTTGCAGGTGGTCGTTCGCTATGAATAATGCCCATGCCCACATCCATCCATTGTACTCCACCTGCTTCAACCACACTATTGTTGCCTCTGCTGTCCCTATGATGAACACCGCCTTCCCAAATAAAGGTGATTGGTGAAAAACCTCTATGCGGATGAGGACCCACTCCCGCATCCCAACGGTCAGTTCCTGATGGAATATTGGAAGTGTGGTGATGAATTAAGAGGAACGGGTCAATTTGTCCTACATTTTGGGTAGGGATTGGCTGCTTCACTGGATGCGTACCCATCATTACTTCATGGGCTGGAAAAGCTCTAATCACTGGCATAATAGAATCTTTAGAGAAGTAACAACAACTAGGTTAAAG
>PXYR01000043.1 GCA_003023665.1 Bacteroidota bacterium | reverse complement strand
TAAACAACAGCTTAGTATGCTGGGGGCTGGATACTTTTGGTTCCGAAGCCCAAAAAGAAAAATATCTACCCAGGCTTGCCGCCGGAGAACACATAGGGGCATTTTGCTTAAGTGAACCAGAGGCTGGGTCAGATGCTACTTCTCAGAGCACAACAGCCGAAGATAAAGGAGATTATTACCTGCTCAACGGGACCAAGAATTGGATAACCAACGGCGGTACTTGTGAAATAGCACTTGTCATTGCACAAACAGATCGTGAAAAAGGACATAGAGGAATTAATGTTCTTATTGTAGAAAAAGGAATGGAAGGATTCGTAGTAGGCCAAAAGGAAGACAAGCTTGGTATACGCGGTTCGGACACACATACCTTATTATTCAATGATGTCCATGTCCCTAAGGAGAATAGAATTGGTGAGGATGGCTTTGGATTTAAGTTCGCTATGAAGACTTTAAGCGGTGGGAGAATTGGTATTGCCGCTCAAGCATTAGGAATTGCCCAAGGGGCTTTAGACCTAGCTCTAGCGTATTCCAAAGAACGCAAAACCTTTGGCAAGCCTATTCATGACCATCAGGCTATTGCCTTCAAACTAGCGGATATGGAAATGAAAATTGAGCAAGCAAGAATGTTGGTTTACAAGGCAGCTTGGCTTAAAGATCAAGGAATGCCTTACGACAAGGCTAGTGCTATGGCTAAGTTAGCTGCTTCAGAGGCTGCCATGTGGGTAAGTACAGAAGCTGTTCAAGTGCATGGTGGCTATGGCTATGTGAAAGAATACCATGTGGAACGGTTGATGCGTGATGCCAAGATTACTCAAATCTATGAAGGGACTTCTGAGATTCAGCGTATCGTGATTTCACGAGACTTAATAAAAAACTCTTAGAGTAAATTCATAAGAGTTTCTAGGGCAATTCCTCTAGAACCTTTTAGCAAAATAGAGGCGTCCGTTGGGGCGCCTTTTTCTTTCCAATAGTCTGCTAATTTCTCTGTGCTTTCGAATTTTGGTCCGACCCAATTGGTCGTATTGAAATGTCTGCCAATTAAAATAGATTGATTCTGTAGGTCAAGAGAGTTGAGATGATTCACTATTGATTGATGCTCGAATGCCGATTCTTCTCCCAGCTCAAACATATCACCAAGGATTAAAAGACCGTCTTTTTTGTGCCACTTTGAAAAGCTATCAATACTGAGCTTCATGCTGGTAGGATTTGCATTGTAGGCATCAAGCAAAACTTTATTGCTTTTAGTTGCTCGCCATTCTACTCTGTTCATTTGGGGCACATAAGACTCAATGGCTTCTTTGATATGGTTAGAGGCTACGTTGTAATGATGACCAATACAAGCAGCAGCAGCAATATTTTGCTCGTTAAAGGATCCGCTAAGTAAACTTTGAATGCTATAAGATCCTTGCTCAGAAAAAATGTTAACCTGAGCAAATTCTGAAGAACTAGCGGGAGCCCAAGTTATTAAACCAGTGGTCTGACCAAAGCCAAAATGATGGATACCCTTACTATTTTCCATTTGAATAACATCATCAAAACTGACCATGGCTGTTTGATTGGTTGCCCTTAAGTAATCGTACAATTCCGACTTCCCTCTTATAACTCCATCAATGCCGCCAAAACCCTCTAAATGAGCTTTGCCAAAATTGGTGATGTATCCAACGTTTGGCTCACAAATAGAGGATAATAAGGATATCTCTTTCTGATGATTGGCACCCATTTCAATGATGGCTATTTCACTATTTCTTGGAATATTTAATAAGGATAATGGAACTCCAATGTGGTTGTTGAAATTCCCTTTTGTTGCAAAAGTCCTATACTTTTTACTAAGAACTGCATGGAAAAGTTCTTTGTTGGTGGTCTTTCCGTTACTGCCGGTTAAACCAATTATTGGAATACCTAGGTACCTACGATAGCTTCTTGCACATTCTTGTAAAGATTCAAGCACATTAGATACTTTTATAATCCTAGTGTCTTGGTAGCTTCCTTCATCAACTACAGCGAACTTTGCCCCAGATTCCAATGCTTTTATAGCATATTGATTTCCATTAAACCGTTCTCCTTTTAAAGCAAAAAAGATGGAGTCAGCAGGAATGTTACGTGAGTCGGTGGTGACTCCGGAACTCATAAGAAATGCCTCAAATGGAACCATACCAATCTAAATTAGAATACGTCAATTTACATAACAAAAAAGCCCCGCCAAAGCGGGGCTTAAAGAGTTATAAGAATTCCATCTACATTCTGTAGCGTTTGAAATTGTTCTTATTGACTTTAGCAGGACGCTTTTTCTTTGCACTGCTTTCATTTTGGAAACCAACACGATCCATTGCACAACGGAATCCAATATCATCTGTTGCTCGGTCTTCTTCTAGGTATCTTCTTGTACCTGGACTTAACCAATATGCTCTGTCCTTCCAGCTACCCCCTTTGTATACACGTGTGGTGTTTCCAATTAAGGTAGTATTGCCGTAGTTATACATAGGAGCCTCTCCTTCTTGTGTTGGATTGGCGTAATTTTGAGAACTTTCCACATCACCGTCTAAATAATCACGATAATCTGCCTTGGAATAATTACGACGCTTTATGTTTTCCTCTACACTTTCAGCTCTAACGGGAAGTTGACCGGGTAAGCGTACAATAACCGTATCGCCATTACGAACTTCCTTCTGTGGATCCTGTAAAACTTCTAGTGAACCTATATCCTGATAGTTTTTATCGTACTGCTTGAATTCATTACCGCGGTAAGCACGGAAATCATTTACATCGGTAGAACTGATTGGACGGTATACATCAAGTACCCACTCGCTTACGTTTCCAGCCATATCATAAAGACCAAAATCGTTAGGAGGGTAAAAGCGAACTTGCATGGTGACATCTGCTTCATCATTCAACCAACCGGATGTACCCATGTTATCTCCTCGTCCTCGTTTGAAATTGGCAAGAATTTCACCGCGATCCCCATTTTCTGGGTTACGAGTTCCGTTACCATTCCATGTATACTTGTTTTTGTCGGTTACACGATTGTAGATTCGCTTACCGCCATCTGCATAAGCTGCATATTCCCACTCTGCCTCTGTAGGAAGGCGGTATTTTGGAAGAACGATTCCGTCTTCTATTCTAGCAGGACGACCTTCTTTACCATAAATACTATTCGGGTTCAGATCTTTTAAACCTTTTTTATTCTGTTGAACGTATTCCCCTTGTTTGTATAGGTATACTTCCGTATTAAAATGGTCAGCATCCATTTGATCTGTCATTTCCTTTAGAACACCTCTTTTAATTAGAATAGTCTCATTTACGCGGTCTGTTCTCCATGAACAAAAACGTTGTGCTTGTAACCAGCTTACGCCAACAACAGGGTAATAATTATAGGCTGGGTGACGTAGGTAGTTTTCTACAAAGTTGTCATTATAGGCTAATTTGTCTCTCCACACTAAGGTGTCAGGCAATGCGCTTTTATAAATTTCTGGGTAATAGTCATAATCATATACCCTACGCAACCAGTAGAGGTATTCGCGGTAATCCAAATTCGTAACCTCATTTTCGTCCATGTAGAACGAGCTTACTGTTACCCTGCGAGGAATATTATTCCAATCCTTAATGAAGTCTTCTTCTACCTGGCCCATCATGAAGGTTCCCCCCTCAACAAAAACGAGCCCTGGGCCTACCTCTTGACCTTGGTAACCAAGATTGGCTTGAAAACCACCATTCTTTTTGTCATTAATAGCCCAACCGGTCGTGTTCGACGAAGGACCTGCACAACTAACTAACAGAGCCGTTGCGAATGTTGCAATCGAAAATTGAATGAACTTATTCATGAGATTGATATTGTTGCTGTTTAAAATTTAGGACACTTGAGTGCCTTAAGTTTACTCGATCTAACTCTACAAGGGAATTTATAACCCAAGCTAACCTCGTGTGAACCTCCTAAGGTATTTGTTAAATCACTTATTGTATAATCATAACTGTATCCAAATGTCCAAGGAACATCAGGAGGGGTAATACCAAGGATAAAAATAACCGCATCAGGGTTAAAACTTCCTTGTCTTACTGCTAAGCCTCCGGCAAGCGGTCCACGAGCAAAACTAAGGCCAGCGGTTAGCTGAGAAGCGGATCCTTGCGTTTGGTATACCACATTAGGAACGAGGTAAGACTGCAAACTATTGTGCAATCGTTTTCTTCCTAAAGGTAAATTGGCTCCCGCATGGGCGGTTAACTTGATTGGTAATCTACTTTGGCTCAAAAAAGCTTCATTAGGCTCGGTGAGGTGATGACCAACAACACCAATGTACCATTTGTCCGTGAAGCCTAACATTCCAAAGCTCAGGTCAAGGTGGTTATTAAAGTTATTGCCAGGTTGAACTTCTTGAGTGGGAAGGACAAAGCCGTAAAATGGATCTATCATATCTGGGAATGTAAATTGTCCCCAATCAAGCGTTCGTTGTCTAAAAGTTGCTTGAAAACCACTAAGAAGCGTAAATTTTCTATTTACCTCAAGGTGATAGCTGTATACTGCGCTAACCTCAGTGAGATTTAAGGCACCGTTACCAGCGTCGTCTCTTAGGGTCATCAGTGCCACACCTCCGTTTAATTTATCCACATATTGGTCGTATGAGGCCGAATAAGTTTGATAAACACCCAGTTCTGGGTACTGATTTCTGTAGTTCGTATGAACAGTCGGACACCTTTCTAGGCCTGCAAAAGCAGGATTTAGGTATATAGGATTCGCATAATATTGGCTAAAATGGGCATCTTGGGCAAAGCTTAAGACGCTCATCATCAGGGCGGTACATGCGAAAAATATGCGTTGTTTCAATGCGTTCATTGAGATAGCTATGTTTTCAAGAGACAAGTATAAGCAAAAAAAGTACGATTTTCACTCCACTTTCGTTTGATGTTAAACGCTTTTTGCATGGCTTTTGTTATGTCTTGAGCTAAGTTTGTGTCTGAAATGAGAAATCGATTATCCCTTCTATTCCTCCTTTATAATATTCATTTGTTAGGTCAGATGAGTTTTGATCAAGGACAGTATGCTCAATTTAAAACAGCTAAACAAGGCATACATGTTTTAGATGGGAACGACTTGGTTGAGGCTGGAATATTGGCAAATGGTGACCGCTTAGATAGGATTATATTACTACAAAGAACAGAGGCCGTGTTGTCTCACATTAATGATACCGCCCAGAATTTTATTACGTCAACACCCTATTTTATTGACGATTCCGATTCCATTCTAGATCCTTCTTCAAAAGTTTACTTTTATTCTAACGCAGCATACGGAGTTAATTGGAATAACAATGACGGCAAGTATCAATACACCGCACATCCATATTCTAACTTTGAGCATTTCTTAGTTTCAGCTACCGACCAGCCGAATACTAACGGAATGATTACAGTTTCTGGAAATCAGTCAGGACAGGCCTCCAGGACGATTTCTACTTCTCGTCAATTTTGGCACAGAGATACAGCGATGTACAATTTAGTCGGGACGGGTAGAAGATGGTTTGGTGAACTGTTTGATTTTACAACTATCCAAGCATTCGAATTACCCTTTCTTCCTATTACAAGTATGAATAGTTCGAACATGTATATCGAATTAAATGCAGTCGCGCGGTCATCGAGTTCAGGAACATCTCTAGCCGTACAAGGCACTACCGCTATCCAATTCCCTTCAGTCTCCACATCGTCAGTAGCTAATTATGTAACTGAAGCATCCTTCAATTCATTCTTTCCCGCGTCCAAGCAAATCGTATTGAATTATGATAAAAGTAGTGACAACGGCGCGGCCCTATGGTTAGACCAACTCAAAGTAAATTACCTGACTTCCAACGCGTATGTAGGTCATGCCAATTATCAAAAAAAATTCCAAAATTTTCCCCGAAGCGCCGACTCTACATCCATTGTTCAAGTTGACGGCCAAGGATTGTTGGTTTTCGACGTGACCAATGCTAGTCAGCCAGTTTATATTGAATCATTTGAAAACTCAAGTAACACTTCTTGGGAGGTAACGGAAGAAGAATTTAAGGAGTTTATTGCCATTCATCCTGATGATGCGTTTAGACCTCAGATGGTTAGAACAGGTAATATGTTGACTCTGGATGCACTTTTGGAAAAAAACGCATTAATTATTGCCCCGGACTCCATGATGGTCGCAGCACAAAATTTAGCCAGCATACAGAACTCAGTAGGCGTTCAATCTACAGCGGTTTCGTTGGAAGAAATATATGCTTATGTAAATGGCGGTACTCCAGATATTGCTGCCATAAGACAATTTCTTGTTGAACTGTCTTCGCGCCAAATGAATAGACTGCAATATTTAACGCTCTTTGGTGATGCCTCATACGATTACAAGGAAACTCTTCCCGAGAAAACAAATCTGATTCCAACTTTTGAAAGTTTTGGGAGCTTTTCCTTGTACTCTTCATACATCACTGACGATTATTTTGGCTATCTAGACCAAGGGGAAGGAATTAATTGGTACGCAGACGACCTTGATTTAGGAATAGGCAGAATTCCTGTTACAAACAATCGACAGGCACAAGAAGTAATTGCTAAGGTTGATAAATACGTCAATAGCGACGATAGATATGGTCCTTGGAGAGGCGATATGGTGCTCGTAGCAGATGATGTAGATGAATCTTGGGAAAGAGAATTTGCAGTGGTTCAAGATGCTTTGGCAAAGCGATTAGACACCATTCGTCCCGAACTCAACATGATAAAAATCTATACCGATGCTTTTCTTCAAGAATCTAAACCAGGTTCTCAGCGATACCCAACGGCTAGAGAAGCATTGTTTAGAAGTGTAGAAAAAGGCGCTCTAATAGTAAGTTTTGTGGGTCACGGGGGAGAAGTTGGTTGGGCCTCTGAGCGCATACTTCAATTGGAAGATATTAATGGCTGGGCCAATAGTACTAAATTGCCCGTGTTTACAACTATAACATGTGAATTCACTCGATTTGACGATCCAACTAGAGTGAGTGCTGGAGAGCAATTGTTTTTGAATCCTGACGGTGGCGCGATTGCTTTATTTTCCACTACTCGAAGTGTTTTTGCAACCAATAGCACTTACGATATTAATAGGTTATTGAATCAGAAAATGATGAGTTTGGAAACGCCTCGTTTGGGAGATGTTCTAAGACAGACTAAAAACAATAACATTAGCGGAGATAAAATTAAGTTTTCTTTAATAGGTGACCCCACTTTACCGCTTTCCAAGCCCAAGAAGAAAGTGATTTTAGATTCAATAAATGGTGTTGCCTGGGGCGCATTTCAAGATACTTTAAACGCGCTTTCTTGGGTTGAAATTAAAGGTCATGTAGGCAGCGATTTGGCGATAGATGAAAATTTTGAAGGAAAGGTTTGGTTAACATTTTTTGATAAGGCTCAAGATTTGCAGACACGCCGGAATGACGGTGCAGGTTCGGTAGTTAATTATCAAACTCAAAACAACATTATCTTTCGTGGAGAGGCTTCTGTGTATGGTGGGGAATTTAGCGTGCAATTCAGAGTGCCGCTTGATATTAACTTAAGAGTAGGAACTCCAAAAGTAGTATCCTATGCGGCAAGTCAAAACGAAGATGCCTGGGGTGGTCAACGCGACTTACTCATTGGTGGTGTTTATGACGGTACCGTAACGGATAACCTTGGTCCTGAGGTGAGATTGTTTATTAATGACACTAATTTTATTTCTGGCGGAATTAGCGATGCAAATCCACTGGCCATTGGTCTTATGAAAGATGAAAGTGGAATTAACGCCGTAGGCCTAGGAATTGGACATAACATTGTTTTAGAATTAGACGGTAGTCCGCTCAACGTGAATGAAGCCTATGTGTCTAACATAGATGATTTCACTAGAGGCAGCATTGCCTTCCAATATTATGACCTTGAAGATGGTGAGCATTCCTTGTCACTTCGTGCTTGGGATGTTTTAAATCAGTGGGGATATGATGAAATAACCTTTGTCGTGGTGAATGCTTTAGACCCCATACTCGAACAACTTGAAGTTTTTCCAAATCCCTTTAGCACAGAATTGAATTTTATCTTAAATCACAATCAAAAGGGAGAGGAAGGATCTCTAAGGTTAACGCTGACAGATAATCAGGGTAAATTAATTTGGGAATGGACGGAGAATACAATACTTGAAGGAAATTCTTCCGATTTGCCAACGTTTAGAATTTCGGACATTCCAAGTGGGAAATTGACACCAGGTTTTTATCATGCCAGAGTGGATTGGAAGAGAACTTTGGATGGAAAATCTTCGAGAATACAAGAAAAGCTCATTTATATACGTTAAACTTGCGCTGCGACACGCACAATAAATTATGAAAAAACACATTCTCTTTCTTTTCTTGCTTGCATTTGCATCTAAAGGGTATGCGCAAAATGACCTAAAATATAATGTAGTTACGACTGCTGTTCCTATCCTGTTAGTGAGCCCGGATTCACGTGCAGGAGCTATGGGAGATGTTGGCGTTGCTTCAACACCAGATGGAAATTCTAGCGCTTGGAATCCAGCAAAACTCGCTTTTTTGGAGAACAAGGAAGCCAACATGGCTCTTTCCTATACACCTTGGATGTCTCGTTTAGTTCCTGATATTGATTTGGCTTATGTGAATTATTCTAAAGCCTTAAGTGATAGACAAGGTATTTCGGCTTCTCTAAGATATTTTTCGTTGGGTGAAATAAATTTCACAGACGATAGCGGAAATAGTTTGGGTACTTTTAATCCTTATGAGTTTTATTTTGATGTTGCTTATGCATTAAAGTTGAGTGATCATTGGAGTGCAGGTACGGCGCTTCGATGGATTTACTCTGACATCGCTCAAGGTCAAGTTGTTCAGGGACTTCAAACCAAACCTGGGCAGAGTGGAGCCGCAGACTTGGGATTCTATTACCAAAGTGACTTCGCGAATATTAAGGACGGGAGAAAACAAGCTTTTACTGCAGGTATAGCCATGACGAATTTGGGGGCAAAGATTGCCTATTCAGAGAGCGGTAACTCAGATTATTTGCCAACTAATCTTAGGATTGGAGGGGGATATCATTTACAAATTGACGACTATAACGTGTTCTCTGTGTATTTAGATATCAATCGCCTTTTAGTGCCAACCCCACCAGAATTAGGGACTAATGGTGAAATCATTGCAGGTGTGGACACGGATGACATGACCCCGCTGATTGGTGTAGCTCAAAGTTTCAATCCCGCAGCAAAACCAGGTGGCGTTGCTGAATTACTTCAAGAAAATATTTACAACTTTGGAATGGAGTACAAATACAATGATTTCTTGTTTGCACGAGGTGGTTATTTACAAGAGCACAAGCTCAAGGGAAATCGTCAGTATGTTACTTTAGGTTTTGGCCTTGTATACAATGTTTTTAACATTGATATGGCTTATTTGATTCCTGCAAGTCCAACCACGCGATCACCATTAGAGAATACGTTACGTTTCTCAATGGCATTCAATATTGACGGCTTTTTAGCGCAGTAAACCATTCATAAGTTTTTTGGTTAGTTAAAACTAAAATCGCATTCTTTTTTGCTAGGTGCGGTTTTGGATTATTTTTGTCGCACTAAACACATCTAATAATGGCGAAAAAGCGCATTACAAAAGCGACCTATCTCAAATGGTACGAAGACATGCTTTTCTGGAGAAAGTTTGAAGACATGTCGGCAGCCTTATACATCCAGCAAAAAATTCGTGGATTCCTACATTTATACAATGGACAAGAAGCTGTTTTGGCAGGTTCAGCCTATGCAATGGAGGAAGGTGACAAAATGATTACGGCTTACCGAAACCACGTTCAACCGATTGCTCTTGGTGAGGACCCAAGAAGAATAATGGCAGAATTGATGGGTAAGGTAACGGGTACTTCACGCGGCAAAGGAGGCTCTATGCATATGTTTTCACCCGAACTCGGCTTCTGGGGTGGACACGGTATTGTAGGTGGTCAAATTCCTTTAGGTGCAGGCTTAGCTTTTGCGGATAAATACAAAGAAAAAAAGAATGTTACGCTCACCTACATGGGTGATGGCGCAATAAGACAAGGTGCATGGCACGAAACGGCTAACTTGGCAATGATCTGGCAATTACCGGTAGTCTTTATTGTAGAGAACAATGGCTATGCTATGGGAACATCGGTTGAGCGCACGGCGAATCATACTGATATCCATAAGCTTGGTGAAGGATATGAAATGCCAAATCGTGCTGTAGACGGTATGGATCCCATTGCTGTGTATGATGCAGTTCACGAAGCAATGGAACGCGCTCGTAAAGGAGATGGTCCAACGCTTCTTGAAATACGCACATACCGTTATAAAGGGCACTCCATGTCTGATCCACAGAAATATAGATCTAAGGATGAAGTAGCTGAATATCAAGCAAAAGATCCAATTACCTTATGTTTGAATAAAATCAAAGAGGAAAAGTGGGCTAGCGACTCGGAAATTGAAAAAATCAATCAGCGCGTTAAAGACTTGGTTAAAGAATGTGTTGAATTCGCTGAAGCTAGTGACTTTCCTGATGCTTCTGAAGTGTATCAAGGTGTATATGCTCAAGAAGATTATCCATTTATTAAAGATTAATAGGAATTATGGCTATCGTTATTAATATGCCCCGTCTTTCGGATACAATGACTGAGGGGGTTGTGGCTAAATGGCACAAAAGCGTTGGAGATAAAGTAAGTGAAGGAGATTTACTAGCTGAGATT
The DNA here is from genome assembly GCA_003023665.1 of Bacteroidota bacterium. Lineage (GTDB taxonomy): Bacteria > Bacteroidota > Bacteroidia > Flavobacteriales > Schleiferiaceae > UBA10364. The sequence goes on along the minus strand of PXYR01000043.1, from coordinate 2,273 downwards.
GAAACGGATAAAGCCACAATGGAATTTGAGGCTTTCCCAGGTCAAGAAGGTATTCTTCTTTACATTGGAACCGGTGAAGGCGAAACGTCTCCGGTAGATACGGTTTTAGCAATCCTTGGTGAAGAGGGTGAAGATATAGAGTCTCTTAAAGGAGGTTCTGTGCCAACAGAAGAGCCCGTCAAAGAAGAGGCTCCAGCACCAGCTCCTGTTAAAGAGGCTCCAGCCCCGGCGGCTCCAGTTGCTACTCCAGCTCCGGCAGCACCAATTGTTGTCCCATCAGACGGAAGTGTAAAGGCTTCTCCTCTAGCAAGAAAGTTAGCATCAGAGCGCGGTATTGATTTAAACATGCTTCAAGGTTCGGGAGACCATGGTCGTATCATAAAACGCGATGTAGATTCCTTCAATCCAGCATTTCATACTTCAGCGCAGCCAGGGGTAAACACTGTTCCTGCGGGTGTAGAAAACTTTACTGATACGCCTGTTAGTCAAATGCGTAAAGTAATTGCAAAGCGGTTGAGCGAAAGTAAGTTTAGTGCCCCTCATTTTTACATAACCATGGACATAAACATGGATCGTGCTATAGATGCGAGAAAGGCACTGAACGCAAATGGGGATACAAAAATCAGTTTTAATGATTTGGTAATAAAATCATGTGCCCTTGCGCTTAAAAAACACCCTGCAATAAATTCAGCATGGATGGGTGATAGTATTCGCCAGAGTGATCATGTCCACATTGGCGTTGCAGTTGCAGTAGAGGATGGCTTATTAGTGCCTGTTCTCAGACATGCAGATCTAATGCCTTTAGCTCACATTAGTGCAAGTGTTAAAGACTTGGCCGGCAAAGCAAAAGATAAAAAATTACAGCCTGCGGATTGGGAAGGAAATACTTTTACAATTTCGAATCTTGGTATGTTCGGTATTGAAGAGTTCACTGCGATTGTGAACCCTCCAGATGCCGCTATACTTGCGGTAGGAGGAATCAAACAAGTGCCTGTGGTAAAGGATGGTGCTGTAGTGCCGGGGAATGTGATGAAAGTTACATTAAGTTGCGATCATCGAGTAATTGATGGAGCTTCAGGAGCAGCATTTTTGCAAACTATTAAAGGGTTTTTAGAAAATCCAATTACGATGTTCGCGTAATAGGTACTTGAATAGTATATTTAATAACAGCCCGAACTAACGTTCGGGCTGCTTTGTTTAATGTCTATATTCGAATTGCTATGAAAAATATTTGGATTACCGGAGGTTCCCGAGGAATAGGACTAGAAACTGTTAAAGCATTTTTGGCAGATCATTTTACTGTTGTGGTATTAACAAGAAACTGCAATGCACTTGCAGGACTTCAAGAACAATACCCCAAAACTCTTATATGCAAGTCCATAGATCTTATCAATATCAGAAAGGATGATTTGCCCAAATTGCAAGTTGATGCATTAATTAACAATGCAGGCGCCTTGGTAAACAAATCATTTGAATCAATTACTTCAGAGGATTTACATCGGGTTTACAGAACGAACGTTTTTGGTCCAATACATTTAATTCAGATGTTAATGCCTCAATTCAGTAAAGGAATACATGTGGTAAACATAAGCTCTATTGGGGGAGTCACTGGTTCTGTGAAATTCGCCGGTCTAAGTGCTTATAGCTCTTCCAAAGGTGCGCTAAGCATACTTACAGAGTGTCTCCAAGCAGAATACGGTGAGTCAACGAATTGGACATTTAACTGTCTTGCCTTAGGTGCGGTACAAACTGAAATGCTTGAAGAAGCGTTTCCTGGTTATCAAGCTCCCGTTCATCCTGAACAAATGGCTGAGTACATTAAGCACTTTACACTTAACAATCACAAGGTCATGCGAGGTAGAGTAGTAGAGGTTTCATTGTCAACACCATAATACTCAGAGCTGTAGCAATCAGTAAAAAAAGTTAGTCTTTATAGGGTAAGTGTAATTATTACACTTAGATTTGCAACCGCTTTGGAAACAGGGCATGTTCTTTTCAAGGGTAGTTGTTTTTGCAGCGTAATAATGAGACGTCAATCAATATGAATATTTGAGAATAAAAAGCTCTGTACGATTACTGAGTATAACATTAGATGATGTATCTTTGCGCTCCTTGGTTTTGAAAAAATAAGTCGAGGGATTGAACTTCTTAATCGAAAGAAAAAGATTTCAATAAAAAACAAAGAAAAGTGTTGCGTAGTTAAAATTAGGCTGCGTACATTTGCCGCCCCGTTCGAGAGAAAGGGGAGAATAAGAAAAAGTTCTTTACATATT
>PXYR01000186.1 GCA_003023665.1 Bacteroidota bacterium | reverse complement strand
AAGAAATAAAATTAGGAACAGATGGTGAACTAGGTAGTTTCTATTCCTTGCGTCAAACAGGTGAAAAATCCAAGTTTCAATCGCTCGCAGACTTCATTGCGCCTGAAAACAGTATTCAAGATTATATGGGTTGCTTTGCCGTGACCGCGGGTTTAGATATTGAAGGTCCTCTTAAAAAGTTTGAAGATGCCTTGGACGACTATAACGCGCTCATGCTCAAGGCACTTGCTGACCGATTAGCGGAGGCCTTAGCCGAATATTTACACTTGAGAATACGTAGGGAATTTTGGGGTTATGCACCGGATGAACAATTGACAAATGAAGAGCTGATTTCGGAAAAATATAGAGGAATCCGTCCTGCACCTGGATATCCAGCCTGTCCAGATCACTTGGATAAACAAACCATTTTCACCTTGTTAAAGGCAGAGGATATAGGTATGTCTTTGACAGAGAGTTTGGCAATGTATCCGGCCTCAAGCGTCAGTGGTTATTACTTTGCTCATCCTGAGAGTAAATATTTTGCGGTTGGAAAAATAGCAAAAGACCAGGTAGAGGCATATGCGTCATTACGTGGAATTTCCCTTAATCTGGCCGAAAAATGGTTGGCCCCGAACTTAAATTATTGATATGAAGATTACTGATATACTATCTAACGCAAAAGGGTGTGAATTTACCTTTGAAATTCTTCCTCCTTTAAAAGGGCAGAAGGCACAGGAGATATTCGACCATATTGATCCACTCATGGAGTTTAAGCCTCCTTTCATTGACGTTACGTATCACCGTGAGGAAACGGTGTATAAGCGTTTACCTAACGGCCTTCTTCAAGAAAAGGTGGTCCGCAAGCGTCCAGGAACCGTGGGCATATGCGCTGCACTAATGCATCGCTATCAAACGGAGGCAGTGCCCCATGTTTTATGCGGTGGGTTCACAAAAGAGGATACTGAAAACGTCTTGATTGATTTAAATTTCCTAGGTATTGAAAATGTAGTTGCCCTGCGAGGCGATCAAGCAAAAGGTGAAAGTTACTTTACGCCCAAACCAGATGGAAATAAATACGCTATTGACTTGGTAAAGCAGATTAATGATTTGAATCAAGGAAACTATCTTGATGAAGAACTGGAAAATACCATGGCCACAGATTTTTGTATTGGTGTTGCAGGCTATCCTGAGAAGCATTTTCAGGCTCCTTCTTTGAACATTGATATAGAAAACTTAAAAGACAAGGTCAATGCTGGCGCAGATTACATTGTTACGCAACTCTTTTTTGATAATAGCAAGTTTTTCGCTTTTGTAGATAAATGTAGAGAAGCCGGTATTACCGTTCCCATTGTGCCTGGTCTAAAGCCGTTGGTTACGAAACGACAGCTGAGTATTCTTCCACAAATATTTCATGTAGATATTCCAGATTCCTTGGCCATAGAAGTATTAAAGTGCAAGGACAACGCAGAGGTACGACGTGTAGGAATAGATTGGTGTATTCAGCAAAGTAAGGAACTTATGACCGCTGGCGTACCCGTATTACACTATTACAGTATGGGGAAAAGTAGAAATATTTACGAGATTGCTCGAGAGATTTTCTAAAGGTATTTGCTTGCCCAGCTCTCTTTGAGAGCTATTACTCCAGTGCCACTTTCTTTAAGAGATGTGGCCGTAGAATATAATATGTTGGACATAGCGTGTACTTCTCCTTTAGAAATGGCCTCTTTCAATTGACTAATGGAATAGGTATGAATCGAATGGTCCTTAACAACGTGAACTAATAAGCGGTTGAAGAAGTCCAAATGGTGTTTCTTACCAAATTCTTGCAGTAAGTGTACACTTTTATCTATACTGCATCCGGTAGCTACTTGTTGACTTTCATCTACCGAAATGATAAGAAATTGTTTGGAAATGAGACGAAAGGCAGCTGCGAGTTCTGACCCATGTGCTTTCCATTCACTCACAAATTCATTCATTAAAATAGAGAGCTCATTGGCTTGTGATTCGCTCATTGGAGCCTCTAGGCCGTAAAACCACATACGTGATTCGGGATTCATCTCATGCATTCCCATCCGTTATAAATCTTCCGCAAGGGCAATCATTTCAGCAAGGTCAAGTACCTGAACTTCCTCTTCTTTCTCCCTGTTTTTTATGCCGTCAGTCAGCATGGTATTACAAAATGGACAGCCTGCGACTACAATGTCAGCCTTGGTTTCCATTGCTTCATCTGCACGAACGTGATTAATTTCCGCATCTCCTTTCTCTGCTTCTTTAAACATTTGAGCTCCACCAGCACCGCAGCAAAGTCCGTTTTGCTTGCATCTTTTCATTTCAGTTAACTCAATATCAAGTTTGCGGAGTAAGGCGCGTGGCGCTTCATATTCGTTATTTGCTCTACCCAAATAACAAGGGTCATGAAAAGTGATTTTCTTGCCTTTAAATTGTCCCCCTTCAACTTTAAGTCGACCTTGCTTTAATAAATTATTTAAGAATTGACTGTGATGTTCAACTTTGTAATTCCCTCCCAGTTCAGGATACTCGTTTTTTAAGGTGTTGAAGCAATGTGGACAGGTTGTGACAATATTTTTAACTCCATATCCATTCAGTACTTCAATATTCATCAATGCCTGCATCTGAAAGAGGAATTCATTCCCTGCCCGTTTTGCTGGATCTCCAGTACAACCTTCTTCTGTTCCAAGCACGGCAAAACTCACACCACTATGGTGTAAGATTTTAGCCATTGCTTTGGTTATTTTTTTAGCCCTATCGTCAAAACTTCCGGCGCAGCCCACCCAAAACAAGACTTCTGGCGCTTCTCCTGAAGCATTCATTTGAGCGAGGGTAGGTACAGAAAATGTGGTCATAATATTGTGATAGTATCTAAAGTTATTTATTCCTAGTCTTCAAAAACCTGAATGGTACTTTCTTTCTCAACGAGATCCGTGAATTTCCCCGTGTATCTAGTGGCCCGAACAATGTGATTATCCACCCAATGATAGTTTCCTCCGCGCGGTTTACCCATGAGCATGCCGTGCCACTTGAAACCGTTCTCTTTGAGCCATTTTTCAGTAACGTCACGGTGTTCTTCCGTTCTAGAGGTAAAGAATGTAATCACGTGACCTTCTTCATACCATTTGTTTAAAGTTTCCAAGGCATCAGGGTATAAGGTTG
>PXYR01000185.1 GCA_003023665.1 Bacteroidota bacterium | reverse complement strand
CTTCTGCGGCCTCAATAATTGCGCTTTCAGCTTTCTCCCAATTTTCATCCGATCCTATATATTTTTCGGGTTTGTCAGGATCTCTCAGGCTTACCTGCGCCGTGTAATCTGTAAAATCAAGTGTTTTAAAAATGTAAAGAACTAAATCAATGACGTTTTTGAATTCGTCTTTAAGTTGATTTGGGGTGCAAAAAATATGTGCATCATCTTGCGTAAAGCCTCTGACTCGAGTTAGACCATGAAGCTCTCCACTTTGCTCATAACGGTATACCGTTCCGAACTCTGCAAATCGTACTGGAAGATCTTTGTATGATTTTGGTGTAGCCTTGTATAACTCACAGTGGTGGGGGCAATTCATAGGCTTTAGGAGGTATTCTTCGCCCTCTTCCGGAGTATGAATGGGTTGAAAACTGTCTTTGCCGTACTTCTCATAATGGCCTGAACAAACATAGAGTTCCTTATTGCCTATATGGGGGGTGATTACACCGCTGTAACCGGCTTTCTTTTGAGCGCGTTTTAAGAAGTTTTCTAGTCTTTCTCTAAGGGCGGCGCCTTTTGGCAACCAAAGAGGAAGACCTTGCCCTACTCGTTGAGAGAATGTGAAGAGTTCCAACTCTTTTCCGAGCTTCCTGTGGTCTCTTTTTTTTGCTTCCTCTAATAATTCTAAATATTCTTTAAGTTGTCCTGCTTTTTGAAAGGAAACACCATACACCCTAGTGAGTTGAGGATTATTCTCGTCACCACGCCAATAAGCACCGGCCACATTCATTATTTTGACTGCCTTAATGTAACCAGTATGGGGAAGGTGTCCTCCTCTACATAGATCTGTGAAGTCTGCATGATCACAAAAAGTTATGGTACCGTCTTCTAAGTTGGAAATGAGCTCCGTTTTGAATGGATTGTCCCTGTAGGCTTTTAGGGCTTCTGCTTTAGTGACAGAACGTAATTTAAATTCCGATTTTGCACGGGCGAACTCCAACATTTGCTGTTCAATCTTAGCAAAGTCACCCTCACCAATACTCTGCTCACCAAAGTCAACATCATAATAGAACCCTTTTTCAATAGCAGGACCAATGGTGAGCTTAGCATCAGGATAGAAGTGAAGAATGGCTTGAGCCAAAACATGAGCAGAACTGTGCCAAAAGGCTTCTTTTCCTTTGGAATCGTTCCAGGTAAAAAACTGTAAGGTACCGTCATGCGTTAATGCATCATTCAGCTCAATGGTTTGACCGTCATAGCTGCCAGATAATATATTTCTTGCAAGACCGTGAGAGATGCTTTTTGCAACGTCCATGGCTGTTGTACCTGGTTCGTAAGCTCTCTGATTTCCGTCTGGGAAGGTTACAGTAATCATTTTCACCTTTTTTCTGTTATAACTAAGAGCGCAAATTTAAGTGTTCGTAGGCATTTGATGTTTTTTTAATACTGATTTTATCCAACCATATTTCGATAGTAATTTAGCGATGATGAAAAACTCCCTTTCTAAACAAGAAGTATTGGCGCATATGAATAGCCTCTGTGAGGATACGCTCATGGAAACATTGCGAATAAAATACGTTGATGTGGATGTAGCTAAGGGGAAGCTCGTAGCAACAATGCCGGTGGATTCAAGGGTATATCAACCTATGAAAATTTTACATGGTGGTGCCACTGTTGCACTTGCAGAAAGCGTTGGTTCTGCAGCCTCGCAATTACTCATAGATCCATCTAAAGAGATGGCCGTAGGCGCTGAAATTTCTGCAAATCACCTTAAAAGCGCACGAACGGGTTTGTTAATTGCTACGGCAGAATGCCTTCACCAAGGTAAAAGTTCGCACCTTTTTCAGATTAAAGTCGAAAATGAGCAGGGTGAATTAATTTCTATGGTGAAGCTTCTGAATTTCATCAAACAACGCAAATAATGCTCGAATTACTCCTTAGAATCCCGAATCAATCGTTGCGTTCATTGCAATGTGAACCCAGTGATAAGCATAATTCCAATATTGCTTTGAGAGGATTTTCAGGCAAGGTTTCTTATTATTCGTCCAAGGAAATTGATCCTCAACAAAACTTTTGGGACAATTTCACTTCCGGTAAAATACAAGAAACTAGTTCTCAAAAAGATGCTTCTTCTTATCAGAAGATGGTTGAAAATGCGATTGAAAGCATTCAGAATCATCAGCTAAACAAAGTGGTGTTGAGCAGAAAGTCGTTTTGGGATTGTCCCGGGGCAAATGCAAAGCAAACTTTTCAAGCGTTGTGCAGGAGCTATTCGGATTGTACAGTATTTGCCATAAAGGATGCGTCCATGGGAGCTTGGATGGGAGCTACCCCCGAAATATTACTTGAAAGTACCTTGGAAGGATTTAGAAGTATGTCACTCGCTGGTACGAGACTTGAAGGCTCTAATCATTGGGGAAGCAAGGAATTAGCAGAACAAAAATTCGTAACTAACCAGGTACATAAAAGTCTAAAGACCTTTGGAGGACGGATAACACGTGATAAACAAGAAACCTTTAATGCTGGACCCGTGGAGCATTTATTGACTTGGGTAAATACAGATAATAATGTCCTGAATCCTAAGGAACTTGCGGAAGAGCTTCATCCCACACCGGCTATTTGTGGAACGCCCGTTGCAAACGCTAACCATCTTATTCAACAATTAGAGGGGTATGAACGTTCTCTTTACACCGGATATTTGGCACTATTTGAAGAGCGTGTTCATGCGGTTGTATTGCTTCGCACAATGGAGTGGTTTGATAGTGGTGTTCAATTTTATGCTGGTGGCGGCATTACCAAAGACAGCGTACCTTTGGATGAATGGATGGAGACTGAATATAAAATCTCCGCATTGAAAGAACTCATACATATTGATGACCTCAGATAAGGCGATTGCACAATGGATTATTGAAGCCCTTCAGCAGATGGGCGTTCAAAGCCTTGTGTTTTCACCGGGTTCTAGAAATGCCCCATTAATTATAGCCGGAACAGCGAATCCAGATATATCTTTTCATACAGTTTTAGATGAACGCAGTGCAGCATTCCAAGCCATAGGAGAGGCCTTAATCACTCAAAAGCCGGTCGCAATATGTTGTACTTCTGGTAGTGCCGTTGCCAATTACTATCCTGGAGTGCTTGAGGCTTACCATAGCAAAATACCTTTACTTATACTTACCGCAGACA
>PXYR01000184.1 GCA_003023665.1 Bacteroidota bacterium | reverse complement strand
TTCAAATAACCTGAAAGGTAAATTGATTATTGGCGGCTTCTCACAAGGTGCTATTTTAAGTCTAGCAATGCTAAAAAATGCCTATAATGCTGATGGTTATGTTTTAATGAGCGGTTATATGCTACCTGAATGGAGGCACAAAATTTGGGAATTTGACATTCCCGTTCTTCAAACGCACGGCACAATGGATCAAGTCATTCCTTTTGATTGGGCAAAAAGCGGTTCAGAGTTGATGAAAGGAAATCATTTCACATTCAAATCATACCCGATGGCACATCATCTTAATAGTGAATGTATACAGGATGTCCGAGAATTTGTAGAGCAATTCTGATTACAATCGGCCCAATTGCTGCGCTATTTTTTCCGCAGCATTTCCCTTGCCATATCCGGTCCAAGAAAAATCAAAACTAATACTTAACATTTCTGTGAGCAGCAGATTAAGGTTAGTCTTGCCAATATGATGCAGTTTATTACAACCACTTTCTAAGAGCTCCACCCACTCTGTTTCTTCTCGGAGCGTGATACATGGTTTATTGCTGAAATAAGCTTCTTTCTGAAGACCACCACTGTCCGTTAAGACAATTTTACATTTTTTCAAAAGCCAAAGCATTTGTAAATAACCTACAGGGGGAGCGGTATAGATATTTAATTCTAAATCAAATTCCTCTAGTTTATTGCTTGTTGCTGGATGTAAGGGCATCCATAATGGAAGGCAATCCTTGTGAACGTCATTGAGTTCTTGAACCAATTGAGCTAATCTTTGCCTATCATTTATATTTTCAAATCTATGTAGAGTAACCAAACCAAAATCATTATCAAAGAACTCCTCCGCTCCCATATCGGGTATCCAATGAGCACTTGATTGAAATTGCAATAGTGCATCGAACATGACATCACCTATATCTAGTATTTTACATTCGTAATTCTTAAACCCTTCCCTTTCTAAATTTTTAACAGCTTTAGAACTAGGCGTAAAAAGAATAGATGACATGCGATCTGTCAAAATGCGATTCATTTCTTCAGGCATCTCAAGATTATAAGAACGTAACCCCGCCTCAACATGTATGAGAGGTATTTGAAGTTTATTTGCTGCTAATGCCCCTGCTAATGTACTATTTGTATCACCATAAACTAATACATAATCTGGCAATTCATCCTTTAAAATCGGGGTTAATTGGAGCAACATATTCCCAATCATTTCGCCTTGACCTATTCCACCGCAGTTGAGTCGATAATTGGGTTGAGGTAAATTCATTTCATCAAAAAATACTGCGCTCATGTTGGAATCATAATGCTGGCCAGTATGAATAGTGAACTCCTTAATTCCAACTTTTTGAAAAGCAGCACTCACTGGAGCACTTTTGATAAACTGAGGGCGAGCGCCAATAATTGTGGCTACTTTCATTTTAGAACGACAACACCATTTTCTAGTTTATAATTTTCATTTGTTTTTTGACATGATGCCCCACCATTTTGATCAAAATTCAAATCACAACCCGCGCGACTTACCCACCCTCGCTGAGTTGCTGGAACACCAAAAAATTTAGCAAATGCCGGAACTTCCTTAGTAACAACTGCTCCAGCGCCTATAAAGGCATATTGTCCTATTCGATTACCACAAATTATCGTTGAATTTGCTCCAACAGTAGCTCCTTGTTGAATCAATGTTCCAGTATAGTTTTTTTGCTCAATAAAACTTCTTGGTGAATTTACGTTGGTGAACACTACTGAAGGACCTAAAAACACATCGTCTTCAATATGAACCCCTGAAAAAACACTAACATTATTTTGGATTTTAACCCTATTTCCAATTTGTACGCTTTCACCAATAAAAACATTCTGGCCTAAGACACAACCTTTTCCAATTTTTGCATTTGTCATTACATGGCTAAAATGCCAAACTTTGGTGTCGCTTCCAATTTCTGCACCATCATCTATAATAGCGCTGCTGTGTTTGAAATAGCTCATTTTGCAAAATATTCGTTAATTGATTTACAAATAAACTGCACATCGTTATTTGACATAGAAGGATCTATGGGCAAACTTAATACTTGCGCAGATAAGGCTCTTGAATTGGACAAGGATGTACGTTCAATCATGGAACCATATGCCCTCTGATCCGGGAGGATAATTGGATAATAGACCATAGAAGAAACACCTTTGTTTTCAAGGTATGTACGCAGTTTATCTCGATTATTTTGATAAACCTTAATTGTAAACTGATGCCAGACATGAGTTGAAAAGTCACATTCAGTAGGTAACGAAACGTTCTCCAAGTTATTAAGTCCCGAATAATACAACTCTTTTATTTCAGCTTTTCGAATCAATTCTCGCTCAAAATAATCCAATTTCACATTCAAAATAGCCGCTTGGATAGTATCTAATCTTGAATTAACACCCACTATATCATGTACATATTTTTCTTTCTGACCGTGTCTAGCAATACTTAAGGCCTTATTATATAAAACTTGGTCATTACATGCAATTCCACCACCATCTCCCAGTGCACCTAATGGTTTAGTAGGAAAAAAACTAAAAGCTCCAAAAACACCCACAGACCCAGCGAATTTGCCCTGATACTTGCCTGATTTGAACTTTGCTCCAAATGCTTGAGCAGTATCTTCCACAATAGGAATACCTACTGCTGTTTTTTCAACCGCCTCAATATCTGCCAATTGACCGTATAAATGAACAGCTATTATTGCTTTGGTTTTGGAAGAAAGCGCGAGTTCAACGCTACTTGGCTTCAAGTTAAAAGTTTCGGTGCAGACATCACACCAAACTGCGGTGGCACCTAACAGCGCTATTACCTCTGCACTAGCAGCATAAGTGAACGCAGGAACAATAACTTCGTCCCCTGGCCCTATATTCAACGCCATCAATGCGATTTGCAAAGCATCTGTGCCATTTCCTACACCAAATACTTTAGTGTTAAGAAATGTTGACAGTCTGTCTTGAAATGCAGTAAGAGCATTACCTCCAATATATGAGCCACTATCTAATACCTCTGATATGGCATCGTCTAATTTAGCCGCGTACTTACTATGTAGGCGGGGTAAATCAATCATTGGAATCGTTTTGTGTTTATCCATAAATCTTACATGCAAATTACAGCATATGAATGAGGCAAAAAACTTTGACGCTGAAATCCCCTTGGCCAAATGGGCCAAGGGGATTAAAAAACGTA
>PXYR01000183.1 GCA_003023665.1 Bacteroidota bacterium | reverse complement strand
GCCAATCCAAACGAAGTAAATAGATACTTTATTCAAACTGGTGGTGGATGTGGTTTAATTACACCTCCATCGGACACCATACAAAATATAAGAGTTGGTCTTCAAGCCTTTCCTCCGCCACCAAACAGTAGTATTGCAAGGTTGGATTGGAACAGATGGTTGCTAGGTGATACATCTACAAATTACGCTATTTGGGTTGAGGCGCCTGCAAATTCAAATCAATGGACTCAACTAGGTTCAACTAAGGATACTTCTTGGATTGACACTGTTGCATTTTGTGGTTCATGGTTGAATTATCAGGTACGCTACAACACTACTTGTGAAAGTTCTCTAGACTCTGGTTTTTTCTCGGATAAGACGGAGCCGAATAGAATCCTATTCGATTCTGTTACAGTTGCAGGTGGTAATATCGCTTCTATTGCTTGGCAACAGTCAAACGATAGTGATGTAGTGTACTATCGAATACTCCGTGAGGACAATAATGGCTTTCCAGTTCCCGTAGATTCTGTTCTAGCTGCAAATTGGGCTATTTCCATGCCATGGGCTTACGCACTGAGTAATGCTGCGAATCAAAGTGAAAAGTATTGGGTTCAGGCTGTGGATAGCTGTGGAAACTTTAGTTCTTTAGGTACTACCACTCCTTCAAGCACGATTTATCTTCAAATAGGAATAGATCCTTGTGATGGATACGCTCGCTTACGTTGGAATTCATATAAGGAATGGACGCAAACACAGCCGCTTGAATACAATCTTTATGCAGATATCACAGACCCTACAGGCGGAATCATTACAGGCGTACTGCTCAAGGGTGGCAATTTAGATACAACCTTTAATCACTACGGTATTCTAAATGGGTTTTCATACTGTTATTACGTAAGAGCAGTAGATACTACAGGAACTATAACCTCAACTTCTAATAGAGTGTGTAACAGTTCGGCAGTTGTTCAAGGCTCAAAAGTGTTGTACTTAGGTAGGGCATCTGTAAATAGCCAGAACGGTGTGAATATGTACGCCTATATAGATAAAGATGCAGATGTAATAGATTACCAAGTGCAACGTGCCGATGATGAAATTGGTCCATATTTAACCATTGGTAGTGTTGTAAAGCCTTCATTAGGACCATGGGAAGTGAAGTTTGTAGATTATACAGCAGATCCAATGTCAAGAAGGTACTATTACAGAATTACCTCAAGAGACTCGTGTGGATCTTTAGATACGGTTTCAAATATTGCTACCAACATCTTGTTGAATGCTGAAGCAGTAGGAAATTTAACTTGTGCCATTACTTGGTCTGCATATCGCGATTTTGACGCAGGTGTTGATGAATATGAAGTATACAGGTCAATAAATGGCGGTAACTCTTTTACCTATGTTACGTCTACAGAAGACACAAGCTTTATTGATGATATCAAGCCATTTACAAACTCCAAAGGCAAATACTGTTATTATGTGAGAGCAATAGCCAAAGATGGTCTTATCCCTTGGAGAGATGAGTTTGGAGAGAAATTTAACGCTAGATCAAATGTTGCCTGCGCAGTGCATAAGGCACGCCTTTGGTTCCCCACAGCATTTAGCCCGTATTCGGATGTTGTAGAGAATAGAATTTGGAAACCTCAAGGAGTCTTTGCGCGTCCAGATAGTTACACAATGTTCATTATGGATAGATGGGGACAAGAAGTCTTTAGAACGAATGTAATTGAGCAAGGTTGGGATGGGAAAACCAATGGAAAAGATGCATCAATGGGAATGTACACTTATTATGTGAAATATCGTTCAATAGAAGATGTTCCCATTGAAGAGCGAGGAAATTTCAGTTTACTATACTAACTGTTAATATTTCAAAAAAAACCAATCGGGCGGCCATAGGTCGCCCGAACTATTGGTAGAAATTGCGTAATTTTGGGCGCAATTCAAACGAGAATTGCAATGTCAGATTCAACCAACAAGGTAATAGGTCTTGGACTTACTTACGACGACGTTCTCCTAGTTCCAAATTATTCGGAAGTATTGCCGCGTGATGTAGACTTATCTTCTAAGGTCACGCGTAATATTGATTTGAAAACCCCAATTGTATCTGCTGCAATGGATACAGTGACCGAAAGTGCAATGGCCATTGCTATCGCTCAAGAGGGAGGAATAGGTGTCATTCATAAAAACATGACTATTGAACAACAAGCCATTGAGGTAAGAAAAGTAAAGCGCGCAGAGAGTGGAATGATTCTGGATCCAGTCACTCTTTTGAAAGATGCTACTGTCCAAGATGCTAAAGAAATGATGGCCGAGTTTAAGATTGGAGGTATTCCAGTGGTAAATGCCAGCAAGAACTTGATAGGCATCATTACTAATCGTGATTTACGTTTTGAAAAGGACAATGATCGATTAATTGATGAAGTAATGACCAAGGAGTCATTAATTACGGCTTCTCCTGAAACCACAATGGAAGAAGCAGAATCAATTCTTCAAGAACATAAAATTGAAAAATTACCCGTAGTCAATTCAAATGGCCTCTTAGTTGGGCTAATTACCTACAGAGACATTACCAAAAACCGGGTAAAGCCAAATGCAAATAAGGACAAATTTGGCAGACTGAGAGTAGCTGCGGCTGTGGGTGTTACAGGAGATATTGTAGAACGTGTGGCAGCCTTATACGAGAGTGGTGTTGATACGGTAATTATTGATACCGCACATGGACATACCAAAGGAGTAGTAACGGCTTTAAAAAGCGTCAAGGTCAAATTTCCTGAGCTCGATGTAGTCGTTGGAAACATTGCTACAGCTGAAGCCGCCATTTATTTAATGGAAGCCGGTGCTGATGCCGTTAAGGTGGGTATTGGTCCTGGGTCAATTTGTACCACTAGAATTGTAGCAGGCGTTGGTTATCCGCAATTGAGCGCTGTCATGGAAGTTGCCAAGGCAATCAACGGTAGAATTCCTATAATCGCGGATGGAGGTATTCGATTTACTGGAGATATTGTAAAAGCTCTCGCCGCTGGGGCGGATTGCGTTATGTTGGGTTCTATGTTCGCTGGAACAAAAGAAAGCCCGGGTGAGACGGTAATCTATGAGGGTAGAAAATACAAAACGCATCGAGGTATGGGTTCTGTTGAGGCCATGTCAGACGGTTCAAAAGACAGATACTTCCAAGATGTTGAAGACGATGTAAAAAAATTAGTTCCGGAGGGAATTGTGGGTC
>PXYR01000182.1 GCA_003023665.1 Bacteroidota bacterium | reverse complement strand
GGTGGTTCCGGCGGTGGAACAACCTTAGGATGTAAAGCAGCCTATATGTTTGATACTGTATTGACCACATTGGGTCAAGTGGTGGTCTATAACACCTCAACGGTGGATTCCACATACAGCCAATCTGGAAGTGTATCTTACCTGTGGGATTTTGGCGACGGAACTTCAGATACAGGTCAATTCCCCACTCACGTGTATACACAAGCAGGCACGTATGCCCTATGTGTTACGGTTATTGCTGTTGGTCAAAACGCTAATATGGTCAGTACCTGTACAGACACCTATTGTGATACCCTCACTGTTGATAGTACAGGGGCAATAAGTTACAAGAATGTCAATGTTGTACTCAATGTATACAGCCCTGAACAGATGAATGTTGAGGAAAACGACAATCAATACGTTACGTTATATCCTAACCCAAGTCGTGGTAGCGCACTATTGGAATTAGAACATGAAAGTCTAATTCTTATTTATTCCATGGAAGGAAAATTAATTCGTGAATGGAAGAGCGAAGGTGGTAAAGAGCTCTTGCCTGTTTTGGCTCCAGGAACTTACTTTGTTCGTATTAAAGACCAATCGTCTTCTCAAATATTAAGATGGCTTATCACACATTAATATGAAAGGAACTGTAAAATTCTATAACATTGACAAAGGCTTTGGCTTCATTAAGGAAGACGGAGCGGATAATGAATACCACGTGCACATAAGTGGGCTCAAACATCAAATCTCTCAGGGAGATGAGGTCAACTTTGACTTGCATGACGGGGAAAAAGGTAAGAGCGCTATAAATGTGGAATTGATACTATAATGAATGAAAAACCCGCGCTTACAGCGCGGGTTTTTTGTAGCTCCGAAGGGAATCAAACCCTTATCTCAGGCTCCGGAAACCTGCATTCTATTCATTGAACTACGGAGCCAATGTTATCCTATAACTGAACCACTTTCTGCGCCATCCTCAGGAGTCATTAGGCGCAGTTTTCCATCAGCATCCTCTGCCATCAATAACATGCCTTGGCTAATTACACCACGAATTTTACGAGGAGGTAAATTCATGAGTACCGTTACCTGCTTGCCAATCATCTCTTCCGGAGTAAACTGCTGTGCGATACCGCTGACAATAGTACGCTTATCTAAACCCGTATCAACGGTAAACTTTAATAGTCGGTCCGCTTTTGGAACGCGTTCTGCTTCTAGGATGGTACCTACGCGCAGATCCATTTCCATAAATTGGTCAAAGCTGATGTTTTCCTTTTGTGGGTCGTGTTTTTGATCTTCCAAGTCTTCTTCTTGTTTTTCTTGAATAGTAGATTCTAATTTTGCCCGCTG
This sequence comes from Bacteroidota bacterium, assembly GCA_003023665.1. Lineage (GTDB taxonomy): Bacteria > Bacteroidota > Bacteroidia > Flavobacteriales > Schleiferiaceae > UBA10364. The sequence continues at coordinate 1,879 of PXYR01000182.1, read as the reverse complement.
CTGCTCAACTTGAGCATCCTCTATTTTTGCAAATAGCAATTCTGATTTACCAAGCTGCGTGCCCGCAGCAACAATTGTTTCTTTGTCTGTTTCCTCCCAATTTGGCGAGCCTTTTATTGCAAGCATACTGCGCAATTTGGCCGAAGTTCCAGGTAAGAAAGGTTCAAATACAATGCTAAGCACTGCCGTTATTTGCGTGGCTACATACAATATGGCTCCTGCCCTTTCTGCATCTTGCTTGTACACTTTCCAAGGTTCTTGCTCTTGAAGGTATTTGTTTCCAAGCCGGGCCAAATTCATGGCCTCACCAATGGCTTCTCTAAACTTGTATTCTTCTAAACTCTTAGCAATGCGACGTCCATATTGAGACATGCTAGCTAAGGCTTCACGATCGGCATCCGTCAATATTCCCGGATTTTGAACTACTCCGTCATAGTATTTATGAGTCAATACCATAACTCTGTTTACAAAGTTCCCAAATCCTGCCACAAGCTCGCTGTTGTTGCGTTGCTGGAAATCGGCCCAGGTAAAATCATTGTCCTTTGTTTCTGGCATGGTAGCCGTCAACACATAACGCAGCACATCCTGCTGTCCAGGAAAGTCTTCAAGATATTCATGAAGCCAAACTGCCCAGTTTTTTGAGGTGCTGAGCTTGCGTCCCTCTAGGTTGAGAAATTCGTTTGCCGGTACCTGCTTAGGCAGAGCATATTCGCCATGCTGCTGCAGCATAGCTGGAAAAATAATGCAATGAAATACAATATTGTCTTTACCAATAAAATGGACTATTTCCGCATCATCACCTTTCCAATAGGCCTCCCAGTCATTTGGCAAGAGTTCTTGTGTTGCGCTGATATATCCAATAGGTGCATCAAACCACACATACATCACTTTGCCCTGAGCACCTTCTATGGGCACAGGAACCCCCCAGTCCAAATCACGGGTCATTGCCCTAGGCTGTAAACCATCTCCGGAATTTAGCCAGCTCATGCATTGACCAAGAACATTGGGTTTCCAGTTTTCACGACTCTCCAAAAAAGCACGCAAATCCGCACTTAACTTGTCCAGTGGTAAGAACCAATTGGTCGTGTTGCGCAATTCTGGCTTTGCTCCGCTGAGGGCACTCTTTGGATGGATCAGTTCTGTTGGACTCAACGACGTTCCACACTTCTCGCATTGATCTCCGTAAGCTTCATCATGTCCACATTTTGGGCAAGTACCTGTTATGTATCTGTCGGCCAAAAACTGACCAGCTTCCGGATCATAATACTGCTTTGTATCCTGTGCTTCAAGAGCTCCCTTTTGGTATAAGTTCATAAAGAACTCCTTGGCATTCTTGTGATGCTGCTCACTAGAAGTACGGCTGTAATGATCAAAGCTGATTCCGAATTCCTCAAAAGCGCTTTGCATCATTTTGTGGTAACGATTCACCACTTCTTGAGGTGTAATGCCCTCGTTTTTAGCCTTTATAGTAATTGGAACCCCGTGCTCGTCTGAGCCGCAAACAAACTTTACATCACGTCCACGCATTCGCATGTAGCGCACATAGATATCCGACGGCAAATAGCAGCCGGCCAAGTGACCAATGTGAATGGGACCGTTGGCATACGGCAAAGCTGCCGTCACCATGATTTTTTTGTTTGTACTCATCAAGAATGTGTAGCTTAAAAATGCTAGCGCGAAGATAACAAGGTTTTATGTGCTATTTTTCAACTATGAAACAAAGAATTCCCGCTTTTTTAAAGCCTGGCGATTTAATAGGTTTGAGTGCTACTGCTCGATTTGCCACTCAAGAAATGATAGATACAGCTGTTGAATTCATTGAAAAGGCGGGATTTAATGTACACTTTGAGAAGGACATTCTTTTTCAAGAAGGCCAAGT
>PXYR01000181.1 GCA_003023665.1 Bacteroidota bacterium | reverse complement strand
CCGGGGTCGAACCGGCACGGACATTACTGTCCACAGGATTTTAAGTCCGGCGTGTCTACCAATTCCACCACCGGGGCAACCTTAAAAAAAAACCCTCCAACGTGGAGGGTCGTTGAGCGAAAGACGGGATTCGAACCCGCGACCCCAACCTTGGCAAGGTTGTGCTCTACCAGCTGAGCTACTTTCGCGATTGGGAGGGCAAATATACAGACCTTTTAATTTTCCACAACAGGAAGGGCTATTTTTTTGAAAGTTTTTCCTTGAGTGTATGCAGCAACATTAGGGCCTCAATCGGCTTGAGTTGATCAACATCTACATTTTCAATTTCATCCGCAAGATCTTCCAATTCTGGGCGGTCCAATGAAAAGAAATTTAACTGGCCTGAATTATTTAAATCAGACGATTCATGACTTTTTCCTTTGGTTTGTTCAAGCTCCTTGAGCACCAACTCTGCCCTATTTAAAACATACCCAGGTATACCAGCAAGCTTGGCTACGTGCAGGCCAAAACTGTGAGCTGTACCACCTTTTTTCAATTGACGCGTAAAGACAATTTCACCTCCATGTTCTTCAGCGGCGACATGATAATTTTGCACCTTTTTAAATGAAGTCGTCATTTCATTTAGCTCATGATAATGAGTGGCAAAAAGCACTAGTGGACAAGCCGGATGTTGATGCAAAAATTCAGCTATTCCCCAAGCAATGCTCACCCCATCAAAAGTAGAGGTGCCTCTTCCTATTTCATCGAGTATGACTAAAGATCTATCCGATATGTTGTTAAGAATGGTTGCTGTCTCATTCATCTCCACCATAAAAGTAGACTCCCCTTTACTGAGGTTGTCAGTAGCACCAACTCTCACGAATAGACGATCTATGATGGGTAGATTAGCCGATTCTGCTGGAACATAACTTCCCATTTGTGCTAAAACCTGTATAATAGCCACCTGTCGGAGTAAGGCGCTTTTACCACTCATGTTAGGGCCAGTAATCATGGCGATTGAAGCATCAACAGCATCCATTGCTATACCGTTCGCTATGTACGGCTGCTCTTCGGGAAGCATTCGTTCTATTACTGGATGACGGCCATTTTCTATCTGTATTTGTACTTGATCTATAAAAGATGGTCTACAATAATTATAGGTTTTAGCGACTGTTGCAAAACTCGCTAGCACATCAGTAGTAGCTACCCATCTGGCTAATTTCAATAGGATGTTCAAGTAGTTTTTCGCCTTTTCTGTAACGTCTGCAAAGACTTTCAACTCTATGGCTTTGATTTGCTCCTCCGCACCAAGCACTTCGGCTTCAAATTTCTTCAATTCGTCCGTGATATAGCGTTCAGCGTTAACCAAAGTCTGCTTCCGGTGCCACTCCTGTGGAACTTTATCCTTGTGCGAGTTCCGCACCTCCAAGTAATAACCGAATACATTGTTAAAGGCTAGTTTAAGAGAAGGGATTCCGGTAGCATTTGCTTCTCGATCTCTTATTGACTCCAATGTCCCTGTTGCATCATTGAGCAATCCTCTCAATCGGGCAAGCTCATCATCATATTCACTTCGGATAGATTCTCCTTTCCCTATTATAGCAGACGGATCATCCACAAGGGCTTGCTCCAACTCCAAGTATAAAATTTCCAAAACATCGGGATGTGCGTCTGGATGCGCCCAAGATTGTTCCTTTACCAAACCAACCATGAGTGCACTTTGCTTTAATCCTTCACGCAACCTTGCCATTTCCTTTGGGTTAATTCTTCCGGTTGCAACCCTACTGCACAATCGCTCTAGATCAGGCATCCCTTGTAAAACGTCGATTAACGACTCTAAAAAATCCGGGATTTCTAACAGGGCTTCAACGGCATCATGGCGTTTAGCAATAAGCCCTTTATCTAACATAGGTAATGCTAAATAAGAACGTAGGAGTCGCCCCCCCATGGGACTCGTTGTCTTATCTATAACATCCAAGGTGCTTGTTCCACCTGGTGAATTTGACTTGAATAATTCCAGATTTTGAACGGTAAATCCATCTAACCACATAAAGTCGTCCAATGAAATTCTGGAAATACTAGATATGTGATCTAGCGAATGATATTCGCTGCGTTTCAGATGATGCAAGACCGCTCCTGCAGCAACGGCACCCGGGCTTCCTTTTTGCAGACCAAAGCCACTCAAACTGTTGGTTTTGAAATGGCTCGTAAGCTGATCAAACGTGTAGTCTTTTTCCCAAGCCCACGAATCAATACCAAAAAGATAATACTCTTCTTCGAGTTTCTTCCGAAACTCTCGGTCCATGTCTCTTGGATGAATTACCTCTTTTGGTTTATAGGAAGAAAGAGCGGTCAGAAGTTCATCCTGTCCGTGCTCCGCATAATAAAAAGAACCAGTACTAATTTCAATAATTGCCAATCCCCAACTTCCTTTTTTGGCAGGATATAGCGATGCAAGATAATTGTGTTCTTTTCCTGAAAGCAATTCAGAGTTTAAATTAATTCCAGGAGTAACCATATCCGTTACGCCGCGTTTTACAAGTCCTTTGACTAATTTTGGATCTTCGAGCTGTTCTACTATCGCCACCCTATGACCCGCTTTAACTAATTTGGGTAAATAGGTCTGAAGTGCATGATGCGGAAAGCCTGCTAAAGCAACTTCTGATGCCGAACCGTTAGAGCGCTTGGTCAATATTATATCTAGAGTTTTTGATGCTTTTTCGGCGTCGCTACCAAAGGTTTCATAGAAATCACCTACTCTAAACAATAACATGGCTTCGGGATGCTTCATTTTGATCTCGTCGTATTGACGCATCATTGGAGTTTGCTTCTTGCCCGATTTTTTAGCCATTTATCTATTTCTTTGTAGCATGCTAATGTAATTAGGTTCCTGCGGATGAGAAAACTTAGAAATAACGAATTAGGCAGATTATCGCCAGAAGAATTTGCTAAGGCTAGCAAAACCCCGTTGGTAGTCGTTTTAGATAATATTAGAAGCATGCATAATGTTGGCTCTATTTTTAGAACTGCTGATTGTTTCCTTGCTCAACACATCTTTTTGTGCGGCTTAACACCTGAACCGGGCCATCACGAGATAGAAAAAACTGCATTGGGAGCAACTCAAACAGTAAGCTGGTCCAAGGAAGAAAGTACCGTAACCTGCCTGAACAATTTAAAATCCAAGGGATATAGAATAGTTGCATTAGAGCAAGCTGAAGGCAGTATTGATCTGCGAGAATATTCAGTTTTAGGACCTACTGCGTTGGTT
>PXYR01000042.1 GCA_003023665.1 Bacteroidota bacterium | reverse complement strand
CGACTGGATAGAATTGACGGTTTTTCATTCTATACAGGTAATAGTTTTGCTTAAATCCGCCAGCATAACTATCAAGGTTTACCAACACATTGTTAAACGCATGCATCCAAAGGGTCTGATCCACTTGGAGAATTTGTTCAATAGCATTTACATCGTTAGCCAAGGTATCCATGAGATGAATTAATTCAGCCCAACCAGCATCGGATTTCATTTCATAAGCAGAAAAATAATTCGTGCTGTCATTTCCCTGGAATACTAAGTCAGGATAAGATGAAGTTCCCGGGCCCGCTCCTGCTGGAGGATTGCATTTCACAAACGCCCCTTTTCTTGAATACAGATGCCTATCAACGAAAGATTTATTTATAGATTCAGCACTGGTGTATAGACCAATTTGATTCCCATTAACATATACAACCGCATAATTTGCCTGAGGAGCCACCATATATTTTCGGGCTATTTCATAAGAAAGTACCTCTCGCAAAAAGGACGGGTCTTTTGCAACATTGCTCAACTTTATATCTGTAAACCCTTGATAATCTTGATTTTTATAGGTATCTAATTCTATGTGCCAAGGATTCTTGCTTTGATTTGGTTGATACGTAGAATTCCCCTTGTATTTTACTCCTACACTGTCAAAAGATACCCCGTTAATAGTTACTGTTGGGGCCATAATATAGCCCTCACTTCCAGCTTTTGCAGTATCTAGTATGTAATCCCAATTAGATTGAGAAAAATCAATCTCAATCAACGTTATTGTTGCGGAATCATAAAGTCCTTGCGCGGGTAAATTCGAAATAGAAAATATAGAGAGAAGAAAGAGCAGCGTATTTTTAGACATAGCGGAAAATTAAATCATCATCTTTTACCGAAGATAGTTTTATTTGGTCTAGAAATTGATTCAAGTTTAATTATGCGCAGTAATACTCAGTTATACCTCAGTATAATGGTTGAATCAAAAAAAAATCGCATCACGGAGGTGAGCGATTTTTTAGTCATTTGCAGAGGGGAAGGGATTCGAACCCTCGATAGGCTTGCACCTATACCAGCTTTCCAGGCGGGCCCTTTCAACCACTCAGGCACCCCTCTAAAATCTTTGCGAAAATAGTGTTAGGAAAATTACTAGACAAGCATAGCCTAATAGCATTAGAAAGTGTACTTATTACACTATATTTAACCCAATGAAAAAAGCCGCTGTATTCTTTTTCTTTATAACATCCTTAGTAGCTCAAGGTCAAAGTGATACGTATTTTGTTCTGCCGCCTTTGCTCGAATGGGAAGGCGGTAGTCATGATATCTATTTGAACTTTAGCACCACATCGGCGAGTTCTCAAGTTTGGGTATATAATAGTGATACCTCTTTATCTCAAAATATTACGGTTACCTCTGGTAATATCAGCACTATCAGGTTTCAAAATGATGTGGCTGGTTTGCTCAGCACCTATGGAGCAAGAGAGTTGAATTGGCCCAATTCAAAAAGGTATAAAGACGCACTATTTATTGAAGCCAGCAATCCAATTACGGTTACTGAGCAGATTGTAGAACCATTTAATCAGGAAATCATTACTGCGAAAGGTCGTAATGCCTTGGGAACGGAGTTTTATGTTGCCTCTCAAACATTGATTACAACTACCGTTAGCGGATCATTTTTTGGCTACCACGGCATGCATTACATCAGCGTTGTAGCCACTGAAGACAACACAGAAATAAGCTTCAAAGCACGTTCAGGAAATATATTTACAACGGGCAGCGACAGTGTGTTTTTTACATTAAATAAAGGGCAGAGTTGGGTAAGCACAATGGAAGATAACAGACAACTTCTTGGAACAAGAATCACATCTAATAAGCCCATAGCCGTGACCGCAGGAGGTAATCATTTAAAGAATGCCTCAGCAAATCATGGAGATGCAGGACTGGATCAAATAACCCCAATAGATTTGTTAGGAAACAAACACGTTGTCCTTCGGGGTCTTGCCAACCATCCTAACGATTATATCATGTTCATTGCCGTAGAAGACGGAACGGACATAAGCATTAACGGAACCAGTGTACTCTCAAACGGTTCTGCAGGTGAATCCGGGACATATAGTATGGTTGGAATTGCGAATCAACCGGGTAAACCCTTTGTTGTAGAGAGTAACAATCCTATTTATGTATACCAAGCTACTACTGGATCTCTAGGAAATGAACCAGAAATGGGAATGGCTCAAATACCTCAGGTAAACTGTACTGGTTCTAACTTGATTCGTTACAATCGCGCCACTGGATTGGCTACTTCAGCCATGGTAACTATTCCTTCAGATGCGGTATCATCTCTGAAATACAACAATAATCTGATTTCAAGTAATCCCTCTATCACTGTACAACAAAGCACCTATGACCCTTCTTGGTCCGGTGTTTTTATAAATTCCAATATCCTCACTAATAACTTTACGCTGGAATGTCCTACTCCATTTCATGTTGGTATCATTGCTGGACAAGGAAATTCAACGGGTCTTTATGGATATATCAGCGGATTTGATGATCAATTTCAACTGTATGATCCGTCAGATATTTCTGCTACGGATATCATTTATATGCCTAAGCAATGTGCAGACACTGTCCCCTTAACATTTGCATATAATTCATGTTCAGACAGCATTGAGGTCGTTTCAGGGGTAATCAATCAAGGTGAAGGTCTGCTGGTTGACTTGAATACAAAAGATACCGTTTTAGGATTTGTTCCTATTGAGGGTTTCAGCGGAAATGTATCTATTACCATTACGGTGCAAGACGGTTTTGGTGGTCTTGAATCCATTGAGTTTAGGTTTGAATACCTTGGAAAAGACTATGACCCTATAACCGTCCCTAATGTAATCACTCCAAATGCAGACGGAATAAATGACCTACTAACCATTCAAAGCGATGATCCCTTAGATATTTTTAATTTAAATATTTACAATCGTTGGGGTGGAAAGGTATTTAAAGCAACAAATCAAAATGATGCTTGGAATGGTAGAATGAATAATTCTGATGTGGCGCCTGGAGTCTACTATTATTCTATTCAAACTGAAACTATTTGCGGCCAACTTATCAAAACTGGTGCAATACATGTGCTAAAATAAATGAGACAAGAGCAAGCCATATTTAAAGCCCTTCTATCTCTTGCTTTTGTAAGTATCTGTAAATTGGGAATCGCTCAAAGTGATACTTATTTTGCTTTTCCGCCGCTTCTTGAATGGCAGGGAGGCCAGCATATCATAGATCTTCAAATAAGCACAAGTGTTCCCTCCTCTCAAGTATGGGTGTATAACAGTGATACTAGTTACAGTCAAAACATAACAGTAACTCAGGGAAACCTCAGTATAATCACCTTAAGTGCCATACAAGGAAGCATTCAATCCACATATGGGGCAAGAAATTTATCTTGGGTAAACCAAAAAAGAACCAAGGATGCATTATTTGTTGAAGCAAGCCAGCCTGTTACTGTAACACAGCGGGTCCGTCAACAATTCAATCAAGAAATCATTACCGGAAAAGGAATGAATGGTATTGGGAAGGAATTTTATGTTGCCTCACAGACTGAAATCCACTCCACAGTTACCGGTAATTTCACAAATTATCACGGTTTACACTATGTAAGCATTGTAGCATTAGAGGATAACACTGAGATTCATATAAAAGCAAGCGCAGGCAATACTTTCACAAACGGATCAGACAGTGCCGTTTTTCAATTAGATCAGGGCGAAAGCTGGGTAAGTACCATGCAAGACAATAAAGTACTACTTGGGACTAAAGTCACCTCCGACAAACCTATCGCGGTCACTGCTGGCGGGAATCACTTAAAAACTTCAAGTACCAATAATGCTGATGCGGGAATTGACCAAGTAACACCAACAGAACATTTAGGTATAAAACATGTGGTACTTAGGGGACGCGCCAATCATCCTCAAGACTACTTCATGTATGTAGCCACGCAAAATGGCACAAACATTTCCGTAGACGGAACTAACATATTATCCAATGGTAATGCTGGAGATGCTGGAACGTATGTTATGAATGGAAATCCAGCTACTCCCGGTAAGCCTTTTGTGGTGGAATCCAACCTACCTATTTATGTCTTTCAAGTAACCTCAGGGGTGACTAGTGGTGAACCTGAGCAAGGAATGGCGCAGTTGCCCCATTTGGACTGCACGGGTTCGACTAATGTCACATATAACCGGGCATCAGGATTGGCTACCTCAGCGCTGATCACAATCCCTTCCAATGCTGTATCTAATTTAAATTACAACGGAAACGCCATATCAACCAATGCAAGCATTACCGTTCAACAGAGCACTTATGACCCTTCTTGGAGCGGTGTCTACATAGGACCTAATGTTCTGACTAACAGTTTTAGTCTAGATTGTATTACGCCTTTTCATGTGGGTATTCTTGCAGGTGAAGGATCTAGTACGGGGCTTTATGGTTACATCAGTGGTTTTGACGACGACTTAAAATTGCTTGATCCTATTACCGCATTATCTGTGGACGATATCCCTCTAGGCTCACTTTGCGACACTACAATACCGCTTTATTTTGATTATCTCAGTTGCGTTGATAGTATCAATGTAATTAGCGCTCTAGTGCTTCAAGGAAATGCAACAATAATAGATTCAAATGCTTCGGATACTGTTTTACACGCAATAATCAACCCCAACTTTAACGGTATCATTGAAATCCAAGTTGTGGTAGAAGACTCAAGAGGCTTTAGAGATTCTGTGGTTTATGAGTTTGAATACTACGGCGCATCCTACGACCCCGTTCAAGAGGATACCTTAAGCGTATGTAATGGACAACCAGTTGTGTTACAAGTACAAAACCCGGCGACCGGACTATCCTATTTATGGTCAACAGGAGATACCACAGTAAGCACCACAGCTTATAATCCAGGATGGGTTTGGATAACCGTAGATGTTGGTAATTGTGTATTCCACGATAGTATTTTTCTCATTAATGGTTCACTTTATGAGCCTACAATAAGAGATACCGCTTACTGCGATTCATTAATTGTTGATTTTAGGGACCCATTTTTAGCTAATATTTATTGGACAACCTTAGACACAAATGCCGTTGAATTGCAATTTGATTCTACCGCCTATTATCCATTTATTTCTACGGATATCAATGGATGCTCCAAGGAAGATAGTTTTTACTATCGCGTGATAGCGGAACCTTATATTGATGAGGGGTTTGGCTGCCCTAATTATACCTTAACCGCCACAGGGTATTCGCAGTTTATTTCATTTTCGTTGGGTCAACAAACCTATACAGAGCCTTCCTTAGACACTCTATTTCCCTTTGCAGGATCACATGAATTAACATTGGTAGCTATTGATAGCTGTGGCAATCTAGATACGATATCAAGAATATTAGAAGTTGATTGCTTAGACAATTTATTAATGTATGTACCAACTGCTTTCTCCCCAAATGGGGATGGAATTAACGATACCTATTGTTTATCCAGTTCTTTGCCTACAAGAACTGAATATGCCATTTACGATCGTTGGGGAAATGAGCTTTTCAAAGGACCTTCCACGGAATGTTGGGATCCAGTTGGACTTGGACAAGAGATTTCAAAAGGTGCCTATTCCATGAGGACGTTCACAAAACTCCCCTCTGACCAACTGCACGTTGACGAATTCACCATTTTCGTTTTACCTTAAATGGTAATCCAAACACCAAAGGCCGTCATATTTGATATGGATGGTACGTTGATTGACAACTATTCCTACCATATTGAGGCTTGGTATGTCATCTGCAAAAAGTATAATGCACCAAAATCAAAAAAATACATTATTGCTCACCTACATGGAACAAACCATGAGGTTTGTAAAAAATTCTTTGGTTCTGAAATTTCGGCCGAACAAAGCGCCAAAATTGGTTTAGAAAAAGAAGCGCTTTATAGGGAGCTTTATGCTCCACATATCCGGCCCATTGACGGTTTAACCGAATTACTTGTTTTACTTCAAAAGAAAGACATCCCAATGGCAGTTGGCACTATGGGAAATAAAGAAAATGCTGACTTTACTTTAAACCAACTAGATATCAGGCATTACTTTAATACGGTCTTAACCGCAGAGGATGTAAAGCACGGTAAACCTAATCCTGAGATTTTTCTGAGTTGTTTGCATGCACTGCCCCTAAGTTCAACTCTCTTGAAGGATGAAATCTGGATTTTTGAAGACACATCAAGTGGTATAGAAGCAGCCACACGTGCAGGAGGCAAAGCGATTGGAATACTTTCAAGTAAAAGCAAATCTGCCCTTAAAAACGTTGGCGCAGCCATTTGTATAAAAAACTATCATGAGATAGTTAAATTGATAACTTAACATTTCATTAAGAATACTCATTATGTGTATTTTTGAGTTGATTTTGTAAATACATATGTCATACCTGGACACCGCAATTGTAATAGCTTGGCCTCAGTGTACTGCACGCGCAGACGAGAGTTTGGTTATTTTCCTTCGCAAAACTGGTTTTTTCAAAAATCTAAACATGCGTGTTGGACATGCAGCTATTTGCTTGATCAATCCTCAAACACATGAGGTGTTGTACTACGATTTTGGCAGATACATTACTCCGCGAGGGTATGGTAGAGCACGAAACAAATACACAGATCCTCTTTTGGAATTGAAAACAAAAGCAACATTTGATGAGCACAAGAACCTCACAAATGTTGAGGAGATCGCCAAAGAATTAGATTCAAAATCGAAATACACGCATGGCGTTGGCCCTTTAGTCTTTTCTGTCAGCAAGACCATAAATTTTGCAAAGGCAAAAACATATGCAGATGAAATGGTTAAGCGGGGTTACTTTCCCTATAACGGCTTAGATAAAAGTGCCTCAAACTGTGCAAGATATGTTACGGAAACTATAAAGGCCGCTAACGAAGACGGTACAATAGGCACCAAACTAAAATACCCTCTGACTATACGTCCTACCCCACTCTACAATGTTGTAGCAGCAAAAACTGAAGATGTGATCTATAGTTTTGAAGGAGGAACACTTCAGTACATGGAAAAATCCAGACGTCACAGTCTTTCAGATTTAAGTGCTGGACTTTTGGAGAGTTCGCTAAGTAAATACACAGATGGCCGTCCAGATGACTCCATCCTTGGTTCAATAGAAGAACCGCAAAGACCAGCATCTTTACCAAAAACAGCTATTTGGTTAGGCGGATTAGGAGAAGGTGCTTGGTTTAATATTGTCAAAATTGATTCAAATAGCTTTGAAGGCACAAAGTTTAATGAAGAAGGCGGTATGGAATACCACGGTATTTATGCTAATCCTGATATTGAACTTCCTAGTCAAATTACAGTAACCTATGCATCTCACTATGGTTTTTATTCCATTGAGATTGAAGGCGTGGTTCACCGTTTTTATCGCAAAACGTAAGAACAAAAAAAGCCCAAGCAATAGCTTGGGCCTTATAATTCCTATGTAGTGGACGTTAAAAGTCTATCTTATAATAGAACACTGGAAACAATCCCAATTGATAATTCTCCGCTATATCACCTGTTTCTGGCAAGTACGTCAGGGTAAGAATGTTCTTATTATTGGTAATATTAGAAATATCTAATGCAAATTCATGAGCAAGGTTTAGGAAGTTCCATTTGTATCCAACCTTGAAATCCAATCGGAAGTATGGTCGGTATTGATTACTGTTAAACGTTTCATTATCAATAAACTCAATCTCTGAAGCTAATGCAGATGCAGTTGGATCAACATCTCCAAACCATCTCCCACCTATGGAGCTGACTTTAGAACCTAAATTTAACACCCCATATTTGCTCAGCTTATAATTCTTAGCAATGATAAAGTTGAATGCATAGCGGCCGTTAAAAGTTGTATTTACCCAAACGTCATCTGTTGATCCAGTACCTGAAGCAGCAATATTTTTTGATCCTTTGTATTTAGCATCAAAAAGAGATCCAGTAAACAAACTATAGAAGCCGTTTCTATAATAATGCTCCGCAGTAAATTCGACTCCATAATTACGGCCTAATCCAGAATTTTCTAAAGGCTCTGCCCATAGACGACCAAAACCTGCACCACCATTAACTAAGGAAAAGTATGAAGGCACAATTTCTACCGGCACATCCCATAAATACTGATAATAGGTTTCTAACTTGATACGAACAGGATAATCAAAATTGTGTTCCCAGCCCGCTACTAGATGTGCGCTTTTGGTTAAACCCATGCCTTTGTTGTATTCTGTTCCATAGAGACCGTCTGCAATGGCCTGAGGCGTCGCTTGCGAGCCTCTGTAGTAATACAAATAAGAACTCTGCATTTGGCTATGATAGCCTGCCCCTGTAAAAAACTTATTGTGCTTGTCAACATCATAATTGAATCCTAAACGCGGTTCAATAGGGCTGAAAGTATTGTCATTTATATTTGAATAAAGCGCAGTTAATCCAGCCGTCATAGTTAGTTTATCAGTTAATCTATTCTTATAGCTCAAAAATGGTTGAACAATAGCATAACCGTCTGTACTAGAAGTACCATTATCCGTGCCCCAAGGGAATTCCCAAGGAGAAATTTGTCCAGTTAAGCCATTTACTATTCGCGTCGAATCTAAATAATCAACCATTACGTAGTCAACATTAACACCTGCTTTGAAACTCTGACGTGCATCTATCTTCTTGGCGTAATGGCTATAGCCATGGATTTTTGTCTCGTAGTACCAGTAATTCAAAATCTTGGGAGCAGAATCTACTCTCCAATAATACTCATCAACGGCTGCTGTATCTATTCCACGGAAAACTTTTGTATTTAAGGCGTGAACCGCAGAACGAGAAGCAGCTACACCACTTTTAAGATAGCTGTTCTTATCTAAACGTTTAGTGTAAGTGGCACCTACAACGCCCATATGCGTGTCAAAAAACTGATCACGATCAACAATACCTACTCCCTCAAAATCACCAGTGATTAAATCACCATCTGTTCCAGAAATATCAATAACCAAATCAGACGTTCCACCCATTCCCCATAGGCTCAATTTAGAACCGTCCTTTTGAGGAAAGGAGAATCGGAAAGCACCATCAGCATAGTTTGGAATTGCTGTAGTACCTAGTGGTATATTCAATCTTGACGCAATGCCTAAAGTAGAATATCTACCTAAAATTAAATACGATGGCGCATTGGGCTTCTCCTTACCAATTCGTCCTTCTGCCATTAACTCAACCCCTAGAAGACCAAATTGAAAGCTACCCTCGAAAGGTGTAGCATTATTACCATCGCGCATTTCCAAATCAAAAACTCCGGCAATAGCATTTCCATATTCACCTGGCCAAGCACCAGTGTAAAAATCGCCGCTTTGGATATACTTATTGTTTAATATTGTTACGGGACCTCCTCCAGTTCCTGGAATAGCAAAGTGATTGGGATTTGGAATATTAATACCTTCAAAACGGTATAAAATACCAGCAGGTGTATTTCCACGTACCACAATATCGTTTCGTGTATCATCAGAACCCTGAACACCGGCAAAGTTGGTAGCCATACGGGCTGGTTCTCCACGTGATCCTGCATAAAGGTTGGTTTCCTCAACAGAAAACTTTCTCGCACTAACAACAGCCATTTCATTTTTGACCTCACCGCGTGGTGCTGCAACCACTTGAACTTCGTCAAGCTTAACAGTACTCTCTGTCATGGCAATTCGTATTACCGCTTGTTTGGCGGAATTCAGCTCTACTACTGCTGACGTGGGATCGTATCCAAAGAGTTGCACAGCAACTATTTTACGTCCAATTTCTACTTCCATTTCAAATAACCCGTATTCATCAGAGAATGCCTGGACATTATCACAAACAATCATTGCATCTGGCAAGGGAAATTTTGACTCTGAATCTATGACTGTACCCCTAATGGTTTGAGTCAATGTTTGCGCTCCGAGTGATGTGCCTAACACAACCAAGGCAAATAAAAGTAATCGTCTCATATCTTTGGTTTTATTGCCTACAAGTTATAAGATGTTATTACGCAATCCAGTCTTAAGATTATTGAATTATGAGATTTTCTCCAACACTTACAGAGTGGTTGGAGCTAAGTACTAAAAAACATCTCATTTTTGAACCAAGTACTATCTATAAAATCTAGAGAAGTACTTTACCCTTTTAACATAAAACTGCCAGACCATACTCCCCTGATAAGTTCCTTTAAGATCTTTCATGCGCAACATTGGGAGATGTGCTAATGACATTCGGGTGCTTTGAATTTTAGTAAATCTGGCATAGAAGGCAAAGTGCGCCTTTAATATGGCCAAAGCATGCTTCGGCTTGCCTTCCAAAATAAATTTCAACCCTGCTATCCCGTCAAGTATTAGGCGGATAAACACAACTCCCATTGCTCGCAATTGTGGCAAATTTTTAACCAGGATTATCAGGTTATTTCTGAAATTTAAATACGTCTTTCTTGGTGAATCCGCGTTTAAGGTAGCACCGCCAAGATGATATACCGTTGATTGAGGTTCCACCCATATCTCGTAACCTGCCCGCTGCATTCGCCAACAGAGGTCTATTTCCTCCATATGAGCAAAGAGCATGGAGTCTAACTTACCCGCATCATAGAATGCTTCCATTCGTACTGCCAGGCATGCACCAGTAGCCCAAAAAACCTGTGTAGCATCATTGTATTGTCCCCGATCTATTTCTAATTCATGAAGAACCCTACCCCGACAAAATGGATATCCTAGAGAATCAATAAAACCACCAGAGGCTCCCGCGTATTCAAACTTATCTGGTTGTCTATCCCAAAGAATTTTTGGCTGCAACGCACCACATTTTGGATACAGATTAAAGTGCTTGACAATGGGATCAAGCCAACCTGGTGTGGTTCGAACATCACTATTGAGTAAAACAGCGAATTCCTCTTTTATCCCTTTCAGGCCTTTGTTGTAACCTCCAGCATAACCCAAATTTTCACCAGTCTGAATGATTTTAATCTCTGGAAATTTAGATTCAATATAAGCAACGCTATCGTCGTCGCTATCGTTGTCTATAACGTATACGCTGTGCTCTTTGCTGTGTTCGATAACACTAGGAAGATACTTTTCTAACAAGTCCTTTCCGTTCCAATTTAATATGGCAACCGCTATTTTATACTTCATCTAGTAGTTGAATCTATCGAACCAAGTACCCTGATTACCAATGATTATGGAGTTAGAAATACGCTCACCAAAGTTATCTCTACTATACTGAGTTGATGTAGCGTCAATATCTGCTCCTGTATTGGTATGCCTAGTCAAATGGTATTGCCATTTATGATCTTTTACCTCGCCAAGTGCAGAACTGTGTATCAATGTATATTGACGACCAATCAACTCTTGATCAACAAAAATGAATATTTGATTTTGCTGCACCGGTGTACTGCTGCTGATCAATTGATCATATTGCCAAACTTGATATGGATAGTTCCTACCATCAAAAGGTCGTTCTTCTACTAAAGATGGTGCTCCATATTGTAGAAATACCCTACCCATTTGTGTACGGTAACCACGAACAGTACGTGTACCAAATTCCTGGTCAACTTTTTGAACAACAGTTTGATAACCTTTCCACTCTCCTAATGGATCCGATGGGTTTTTTTCTCTCCAAAAATTCACAATGAACTGGGCAATTCTCGCAGTATCATCTGAATCCTTTAGATTAGAAAGAATACGCCTTTCTGAAAATGATGCTACCGGTGCAATCATTCTCAGATACTCAT
The DNA here is from genome assembly GCA_003023665.1 of Bacteroidota bacterium. GTDB lineage: Bacteria > Bacteroidota > Bacteroidia > Flavobacteriales > Schleiferiaceae > UBA10364. The sequence continues at coordinate 1,695 of PXYR01000042.1, read as the reverse complement.
TCACCTTGTTCCAATATCCCCAACCTTTTTCAAACATTACACGACTAATACTTGCTTCCGGCCCATCCCATGCGGAGTTATCTACCTTATCATTGTACCAGTAGAATGGGCTACTACGTTCCATTACGGCTGTACCCGTGCTGTCCAACATTACCACATTAAACTCATATTGACCGCTTTTCTGTGAAGCAAAATTAAGCTTGTTGTACAACGGTGTACTCCCTTGATTACAGCGCATATAACCAGATGTACCTGGGATCAGGTTGCCAAAACTATCTGTCAGTTTGTACTGTAGTATATATTTTCCGTTACCAATAAACGCCTCGGCATAAATGCTCAATACTTCTTCATTTTCAAACACAGGAACTCCTAAGGATGCCACTGGAACGATGGGCAACCCCCTCTTTACATAATTTGCGGGTACTTCCGTTACATTGTTTAACAAGATGGGCTGGGCTAACCAAAAATCTTCATTCGGTAGTTCTAGAGTATCTCTAAAAGTCCAATCTCTTGAGATGACCTCATCGTATAAATAAACTTCTAAAGGTCTTTTTAATAATGCATTTTCTGCTTCAAGGGTGAAAGTGCTTTTTTGAAGCATAAGCGGGGCGCTTGAGGCTGAGTCTTCACTTGATAATTCAAAAAGGACAACATCAATCTTACCCTCAAAAGAAATGGCCACCTTAAATCTAGCGTGCCACAAAGAATCTGCACCTTTTTCAAAAGCAACTGTACTTGCATCTAATGTGCTGTAAAAATCAACATAAGGTCCTTTAGACTCGCTAACGTATTGTATTGGCCGCAATCCGAATCGAAGCTCTTGTGCGTTTAGAGCGAGCGTCGCGAAAATGAAAACAACAACTTTTCCTAGAGATTTCATAGACTTCAAATATAATTGCAAAATAGCCCTTGTAAAACACGAATTCCTGTTTAAATTTGCCGCCCACTCGGGGGTCAGTAATGACTTCCATTCGGAGAGATGGCAGAGTGGTCGAATGCACTGGTCTTGAAAACCAGCGTACCGAGAGGTACCGGGGGTTCGAATCCCTCTCTCTCCGCAACTTTCGTCAGTAGCATGCTGATTCTCAGCGTTTTAGAAGCACACTTGCACACTTGGTGTACGATTTGGGGACTCAGCATGCCTGATGAAGACCTTCTCAGAAACTGCGTCCCTTTGCGTTGATTTGCAAGGTACGGAATTGTGCAAAACAGCGCAATTAGTGCGCAAGCGCACTTTTCACAATCACTGACTTTTTTAACAATTTCCCAGGCAGTGTTTTATCAGAAATCAACAATTTTTGAATCCCTTTCAGATGACGAATTGCTAGCACTGTTAAAAGAACAAGGGGATGAAGAGGCTGGGATTGAGCTAGATCAGTTTTTGAAAGAAAATCCAGAAAGCAGGGAGGACATCTTAAATATTTTCCGAGAAACAAGTGATAGCTTAAACAGCCTCAATAAAACCGTTTGGTTCACCATACAAAACCTGAACGGTGAATACGGTATTATTATGTTCTACGATAATGAACTCAACAAAGCTGATGGAAGCGAACTCTGAAGCGCAGAGTATGGCAACTGAATCCACTACCCCTCTTTACTTTGACATCTAAACTTTGTATTGACCCAAACCTGAAGGTACTGAAAACATTGGGATTCTGGAATTACACGTGATTCCAAACGTGTGTTCGGAATATT
>PXYR01000180.1 GCA_003023665.1 Bacteroidota bacterium | reverse complement strand
AAGTGGAACTAAACGCATTCTCACCATTCGCTAAGAAGTTATAACTCCCAAAGAATGCCAAAGGTCCACAATGGTAATATTTTTTTAAAACTTTAGATGGCGAATGGTATTTCCATTATTGATGAGTTGCTCTAAGCTTTTAATTCCTAGTTTAACATGGCTCTCATCAAATTTCTTAGAATTGACTTTATCCTTTTCTAGGGTTTTCACTCCGTCTGGAACCATTGGCGAATCCGTTACTAATAGTAATGCCCCGGTTGGAATCTGGTTATGAAAACCTACAGTAAAGAGTGTTGCAGTTTCCATGTCAATTGCATAAGCACGAATCTTTTTTAAATACTTTTTGAATTTATTATCGTATTCCCAAACTCGACGGTTGGTTGTATAAACAGTGCCAGTCCAATAGTTAATATTGTTGTCCCTGATTGTTGTTGAGACCGCCTTTTGTAGCGCAAAGGAAGGCATTGCGGGTACTTCTGGAGGAAAATAATCGTTAGAGGTTCCTTCTCCTCTAATTGCTCCGATTGGTAGAATCAGATCACCTATTGAGTTGCGTTTTTTGAGCCCACCGCATTTGCCTAAAAAAAGCACAGCTTCGGGCTCAATGGCAGATAATAAATCCATCATAGTTGCCGCATTAGGCGAACCCATGCCAAAATTAATGATGGTTATGCCATTATGAGATGCGCTACTCATACTCTTATCTCTGCCTTGTACCGCCGCACCAGTAAGTTCTGCAAAAAGGTCTACGTAGTGCTGGAAGTTGGTCAGTAAAATATACTTTCCAAAATCTTTTAAATCAACGCCAGTATACCGTACTAGCCAATTATCTACTATTTCTTTTTTTGTTTTCATAATTTATTCGGTAGTGTAAAGCTGAACGGCAATAAGTCCTGAATTCCACTAAATTCCAGTGCATCCTTAGTTCTATTCATCAAGAATAACTGATAGGGTTTAGATTGTCTCATTTCAGTTTCGTGTAAAACTTGTCTGCAGGACCCGCATGGAGCAGCAGGTGCGCGCTCAGATTCACCGGTCATTATGTAAACAGCTTTTATAGCTTCCGATGGATATGCTGCTTTTGCGGCTAAAACTGCTACGCGTTCACCGCAAAGTCCATCTGGAAATGCCGCATTTTCTTGATTTGTTCCAACAACATGTGTATTGTCCTCCATTACTACAATGCTCGCTACCGGATAATTCGAATATGGAGCATAGGCGGTTTGCAATAAATCTTCAAGCTTTTGTTCAATTTCCTTTGGAACCAAGCCCGATGACCTCCAATTTTCATGAAGTGCGTAGTGGATCGAACGTGTTTTTTTCATAGGTCAGTTTGTTTAGCCCACTTAATATAGTTCATTATTAACCAAATCAAATCCTTAATAAGTAAACCCATTTTCAGGATAGTGTTATAGGGTAGTAAAAAGGCGCCAATTGGCGCCTTTTTAAAAGTTAAATCCTACACTTATTCAAAGCTGTAGTATTTCCCATAGCGCAACATTTGCCCTAAGAAATCCATAGGGTAGGTGACTTTGACGTCAATAATGCTGTCTCCTTCCATAATTGGTTCCATTTCAGGATTGACAAATCCGCTGTATGGAGCAAGATTTAAGGGCTCTGATCGACGCAGAACTTCAGCGTGAATTGCTTGGTCTACCTTGACCCCGTAGGTCTCTACCAATGTTCTACCTGCTTCAAAATCTCCTTCACTTTTGATTCTTTGAATTTCTCGCAATAGTTCTCCAAAGTAGCCTCTGAGTTTATCATAATCATTGATTATAAAGTAGGTTTTGTCTTCTATTACTTTTCTTTCGATTACATTTTCCGCTTGTCCTCGCTCCACTGCCCAAGAGGCAACTAATTGCCTGTTGCGCATGTGATCTTCTTCAATGTCGTCCCCAGGAAGAATTCTTCTTAGTTGAAGCATCATACCATTAGATATGTAACTATCGTATTCTGCATAGCCGGCTTCTTTATTTTCCATAAGCCCTATTTCTTGCATCTTATCATCAAGTATAAAATACAAAGCCACCAAATCTGCACGTGCCTCTTCAAGAGTAGAGCTGTAATTCTTTAAGGTCTGCTTTGGCGTTCCAATACCTGGATTAATCTTACCGGAAGCATGACCTACTACTTCATGTAAAGCTGTATGCATTTTGGACCCTAATTCTCCATATTTTTCTGCACGTTCATTATGCATGGAAGAGAAACCAAACTCTTTCATCATCCCCTTTCCAGAGCTTGCATGATAGGCATCTTCTATATTTCCCAGAGAAACGGATTTTGAACCGTGTTCCACCCTAATCCAGTTTGCATTAGGTAAATTCACACCAATGGGAGTGGAGGGCGTTGCATCTCCAGCCTCACCAGCAACAGTGACAATTTTATAGCTCACCCCAACAACACTTTCCTTTTTGTGTTCGTCCATAATTGGGCTATTGTCTTCAAACCATTGAACATTGTCTGCTACTACAGCCATTCGAGCGCTCGCATCAAAGTCCTTAACTTGTACTATGGTTTCATACGAACCGCGGTATCCCATAGGGTCGTTATACACTTCAACAAACCCATTGATGTAATCCACATCTCCGCCAGTAGTTCCTACCCAAGCAATATTATAATCATCCCATTTGGCAAGATCTCCGGTTTCGTAATACTCAATTAAAAGTCCAAGGGCTGCCGCTTGTTCTTCATTTTCAGCATTGGCCTTGGCTCGCTCTAAATGACCAATGATTTCTTTAATACTGTTGGCGTATCGCCCACGTGCGCTAAAAACTTCTTCATAGATAGCGCCATTCTCATCACGCGAAAGACGGCTATTAAGACCATGGCTGACCGGACGTAATGGATCAGCGTCCTCTTTTGCAGCATAAAAGGCCTCTGCTTCAGCTTGAGTTACATCGGGCGCATAGAAGTTTACGGCCGATTCCAATAAGAGATCAGCGCCGTCTGCGCGATTTACTTTCTTTGCATCAAAGGTTGGGTCGAAAATAGCTCTTAGGGCTTCTTCCGATAATACTATGTCGATTTCTCCTAAGGTCGTTGTAAACCAATCTTGATTGAATTCTGCAGCAAATTTCATATTACTGTAGTGATGATGTATTCCGTTTGCGAAGAATACACGTTTTGCATACAATTCAAACGCTTGATAGTCTGCACTTTCCTTATTCACATAATCACTTGAAATCATAGCTTCTAATGCCCTGCGAATCTCAAGATTATGGCGGTAATTACAATCCCACATGATATCTCTTCCTGCCAATCCTGCTTGATTA
>PXYR01000179.1 GCA_003023665.1 Bacteroidota bacterium | reverse complement strand
AAATAGGTTCAGAGATTCAGTTCTTACAGGCTAAGAATAATTATGACGGTTTGGTGCAGAAAGTGAAGACATTGAAAGAACAGATTGCATTGAGTGAGATTCGTGCGCCATTCGCAGGGTCGATTGATGCGGTTTTTGCCAAGGAAGGTCAGTTAGCTGGTCCACAATCACCAGCGCTTCGGTTGGTAAACACTTCGGGAGTATATGTTAAGGCAGACGTGCCAGAAACGTATGCGAACAGGGTTCACGTAGGAACACCGGCAAACGTAATATTTACTTCAATGGATTACCAGGTAGCCGCTGAAGTACTTCAAGTTGGCCAATTTATACAGGAAGGCAACCGCACATTTTCAATTAACGTTAGTCTACCAGAAGCGGAAGGAGTAAAGCCTAATCAAATGGTACATGTTGCTCTACAAGATTACAAGAATGATCAAGCCTTGAGTGTGCCGGCAAGCCTTGTGCAGCAGGATGTAGAGGGGAATGACTTTATCTACTCACTAAAGAACATTAGTGGAACAGAAAGGTATAAAGTTGTAAAAACTTGGGTGACCACTGGGTTGACATTTAATGGCAGAACTGAAATTATGACGGGTTTAGAAGCAGGAACGGTCATAGTTGATAAGGGTTCTCGTAGTGTTCGTACAGGGCAAGAAGTAGTATTGGGATAATCCTTGAAATCCACCTAGAAGAAATGGAAGAAAATAAGAGTTTGATAAAACAGTTTGGGCCGTCCACCTTTTCGGTGAAGAACCGAATGACGGTATATGTTTTGACGGTAATCATTTTTGCAGCTGGAATTTTCAGCTACACGTCAATGCCTTCTGAAGCGTTCCCGGAAATTGTAACTCCAGAAATATATGTAGGGACTCCATACCCGGGCAATTCACCAGTGGATATTGAGAAATTGATTACTCGTCCACTAGAAAAGGAAATAAATGGAATTTCAGGGGTAGATGAAATAAACTCTACTTCTGTGGAAGGGTATTCTACCGTTCAGGTCAAATTTAATTTTGACGTTACCCCGGAAGACGCTCTTCGTAAGGTAAAAGATAAGGTAGACGCGGCTATGGGCCAACCAGATTTCCCCTCTGACCTTCCTGTTGATCCCAACGTCTTTGAGTTGAACTTTTCCGAATTGATGCCGATAATGAATATCAATATGTCCGGCGAATTTTCCTTGGATCAGCTCAAGGATTATGGAGAATATCTAGAGGAAAAAATTGAAGATCTCACGGAAATTTCAAAAGTAGATATACGGGGAATTGATGATAAAGAAGTACGCGTACTTGTTGATACTAAAAAACTAGAAAGCCTTCAGCTGAGCTTCCGAGACATAGCGGGAGCTATTCAAAATGAAAACATGACAATTTCTGGAGGTAACCTATTGGTTGATGGGTATCGCCGTAATGTCCGGGTTGTTGGTGAAATCAGAGAGTTAGAGGAACTGCGAAATGTGATCATTAAAAGTGAAAAAATGCAATTGGTCCGACTTGCGGACGTAGCTGAAGTAGAATTTGATGAGGTAGAGCGCGAATCGTATGCCCGACAGTATGGTTCCTCAGTAGTTATGTTGGACGTCTTCAAGCGCTCAGGTGAGAATCAGATTATAGTAAGTAAAAAAATTGCGGAATTATTAGAGGAAGCAAATAGCGACTATTTCCCCGATAACCTCAGTATATCTGTAACAAACGACACTTCCGAGCAGACCAAAACCCAAGTAGCGGATCTTGAAAATTCCATCATTTTTGGTATGCTTCTCGTTGTGTTGGTTTTGATGTTCTTCTTGGGTCTGCGCAATGCGCTTTTTGTTGGAATTGCGATTCCAATGTCCATGCTCATGAGTTTTGTCATCTTGAACGCGATGGGAATTACCTTGAATACCATAGTGCTATTCGCGTTGGTTCTTGCCTTGGGTATGCTTGTGGATAACGGTATTGTGGTCGTAGAGAATATTTATAGATTCATGGATGAAGGATATTCAAGAATTGAAGCCGCTAAACTTGGAGCCGGAGAAGTTGCCTTACCGATTATTGCGTCAACGGCTACAACGCTTGCAGCATTTTTACCCCTTGCTTTTTGGCCCGGTCTTTTTGGTGAATTCATGAAGTATTTGCCGCTTACCTTGATAACGGTGCTTTCATCTTCCCTCTTTGTGGCTCTAGTTATAAACCCTGGATTGACGTCTGCACTCATGAAAGTAGATGAAGCGCCATTGAATAAAAAACGACTAAGTATTGTTTCCTTAATTGCAATGGTATTAGGCGCCGTTATTGCCTATGGAGGTGGAGCTATGGCCTGGGGCAATCTGTTTATTTACGCCGGTGGATTCGCACTATTTTATGCTTATCTAGTTGTCCCAGCGACCGCATGGTTTCAAGGCAAAGCGCTTCCGGCACTTGAGGCAGCATACAAAGGAGTATTGAGCTACGCGCTTAACGGAATGAAACCAATTGTATTTTTTGCAGGGACCTTTGTTCTCTTAGTGCTATCTGGACTACTGTTGGTTGCAGTTCCTCCAAAAACACTCTTCTTTCCGGAGAATATGCCAAATCAGGCAATGGTTTACATTCAAATGCCAATAGGTACAGACATAGAAGAAACCAATGCGGTAACCCTTGAATTGGAAAAAGAGGTCATGGCCATTGTGAGTGAGTTTGATTTCACGGATGAAAGTGGTGTTCAGCAGAATTACATGGTAGAGTCAGTCATCGCACAAGTGGGCGAAGGCACCTCTGATCCAAACGCTGGCCCGTCTATGGCACAGACGCCTAACAAAGCAAAAATCACCGTTCAATTTCACCCGTTTGCAGAGCGTATTGATACTGAAGGGAACAGGGTGAATTCTGCGGATGTACTCAATAAAATTCGTGCTACTTTGAGCAATTACCCCGGTGTTGTTGTGAGTGTTGCAAAAGATAGTAATGGTCCACCTACAGGCCCTCCTGTGAATATTGAGGTTGCGGGTGATGATTACTTTGCCTTGGTTCAGACGGCAGATGAAATACGCACCTTTATAAATTCTAAAGGGATTGATGGAATTGAAGAGTTAAAGCTCGACGTTGAAACGGGTAAACCAGAGATGCCTATTGAAGTGGACCGTATTAAGGCTCGCGCCTTAGGATTGAGCTCTGCACAAATTGGAGACGCAATGCGGACTGCATTATTTGGTAAAGAGGTAAGTCGATTCAAGGATGGAGAAGATGATTATCCAATCAACCTTAGGATGTCTGACGAATACCGGTACAACGTTGAGGACTTGATGAATCAAAAGGT
>PXYR01000041.1 GCA_003023665.1 Bacteroidota bacterium | reverse complement strand
GAAAGTTCCTTCAAGCTTTGAAGCGCTTGAAGCAATGCCAAGCGTTGGTCATAAAACAGCCAGTGTGGTTATGAGTCAAGCTTTCGGAATACCCGCTTTTCCCGTGGACACGCATATTCAACGGCTCATGTTTAGATGGGGATTTTCCAACGGAAAATCCGTTGAACAAACAGAAAAAGACGCCAAACGACTCTTTGACAAGGCCCTTTGGAATAAGCTTCACCTGCAAATCATCTTTTACGGCAGAGAATACAGTCCTGCTAGAGGTTGGGATTTAAACAAAGATTTTATTACCACGCAGATTGGACGCAAAAGCGAAATCAAAAAGTGGACTTCTGACCAAGAAAAGCGCAACAAAAAAACTCGTTCTAAAAAAGCTCGTGGATAGTTGTTACTTTTGGCTTTTACTATTGAATTTCTTCTATGGGACGCGCATTTGAATTTAGAAAAGAACGCAAGTTTAAACGTTGGGCGGGGATGGCTAAAACCTTCTCTAGGATTACCAAGGATATTATCATGGCCGTTAAAGAAGGCGGTGATAATCCAGATTCCAACTACCGCTTGCGCATGCTTCTCCAAAACGCAAAGGCCGCCAATATGCCCAAGGATAATGTTGAGCGTGCCATCAAAAAGGCAATGTCAAAGGACCAAAGTGACTATAAAACCATCATTTATGAGGGATACGGTCAGCATGGAGTTGCCGTTCTTGTTGAAACTGCAACAGACAATAATACTCGCACAGTAGCCAATGTCCGTTCTTATTTCAATAAATGTGAGGGCTCACTTGGTACTTCCGGTTCAGTTGAATTTATGTTCGAGCACAAATGCCATGTTAAGATTGCCGCAGGGGATATTGATTTGGAAGAATTAGAGTTTGAAATGATTGATCACGGGGCTGAAGACGTTTTTAAAGATACAGAAGAGAAGGACGGCGAAGAATCTGAAATCATCATGGTATATGGTCAATTTGCCGATTACGGTAACATTACCAAAGGACTTGAAGAATTAGGACACGAAATTGTAGAATCTGGTTTTGAATATATACCCACCACTACTAAAGAGCTTGATGACCAACAGACTAAGGATATTGAAAAGCTGATTGAAAAGCTTGAAGAAGACGACGACGTTCAAAATGTGTACACCACAATGAGATAAGATTGACTTGGTCAGAAATAAAAAAAGCCGCTCAAAAGAGCGGCTTTTTTATGCTGGAATTTTACGCAATGAACTTCGATCAATCTGAGCTTTTGCGTATTCTATATTGATGTGTAATTCTTTCTCTTTCAATCCCGGTGCATCAAACATATGATCTGTGAGGATTGCCTCACAAACACTGCGAAGTCCACGAGCGCCAAGACCGTAATCAATCGCTACCCCAACAATATAATCGTACACATCATCATCAAAAGTCAAACTGATGTCGTCCATATGAAAGAGGTGCTGATACTGCTTGATCAATGCATTTTTTGGAAGTGTAAGAATCGCTCTAAGTGCTTTTTTGTCTAATGGCGACATGAAGGTTACAATAGGCATACGGCCTATTAATTCAGGAATAAGTCCAAAACTTTTCAAATCTGAAGGGGTAATGTAGCTCAACACTTCGTCTTCATCCACATGATTACGGCTGTCTTTTGAATAACCCAATGTAGCTGAATTTAACCTAGACCCTATTTTCTTTTCTATCCCAACAAATGCGCCACCTGCAATAAACAGAATGTTAGTTGTATCTACCTCAATGTATTTTTGGTCGGGATGTTTTCTACCTCCTTTAGGCGGTACATTGACTTTGGAGCCCTCTAACAACTTTAGAAGTCCTTGTTGTACTCCTTCACCACTTACATCCCTAGTAATCGAAGGATTGTCGCCCTTGCGAGCAATTTTATCTATCTCATCAATAAACACAATGCCAACTTGCGCTCTACTCAAATCGTATTCTGCTGCTTGTAATAAACGCGTCAAAATACTTTCTACATCTTCGCCAACATATCCTGCTTCCGTAAGGACTGTTGCATCTACTATGGTAAATGGAACATTTAACAGCTTGGCAATGGTTCTTGCCATTAACGTTTTTCCGGTTCCTGTATTTCCAACCAAAACAATATTGGACTTATCCACATCCGGAGCATCTTTCAGCGGGACTAAACCTATTCGTTTATAGTGGTTATACACAGCCACAGCCAACGTTCTTTTGGCCGATTCCTGACCAATGATGTATTGGTCTAAGTGCTCTTTAATTTGTTTTGGCGTAAAGTCAAACTCAGGCTTTGCCGCAACATCTAAAGGATTAGATTGTGGCTTCTCACCAAGCTCTGCATGAAGAATACCACCCGCTTGACCCACACAACGATCACAAATGTGGGCATCCACACCAGCAATCATCATTTCAGCCTCATCCTTGCTGCGTCCACAGAAAGAACAATGGATGTTTTTTTCTTCACTCATTTACTTCGCCTGATTCTTGCCTAAAAGAATTTCATCAACCATACCATAGGCTTTAGCCTCTTCAGAGGTCATCCAATAGTCACGATCAGAATCTGCTTCAACTTTGTCAAATGGTTGGCCACTATGATGGGAAATAATTGAATACAATTCCTTCTTCAACTTTAAAATCTCTTGAAGAGTAATTTCCATATCTGAAGCTTGACCCTGTGCACCACCCATTGGTTGGTGAATCATGATTCTACTGTGCTTAAGTGCGGAACGTTTACCTTCTGCACCAGCACACATAAGAACCGCACCCATAGAAGCTGCCATTCCCGTACAAATAGTGGCTACATCAGGATTTACAACCTGCATGGTATCATAAATACCCAACCCAGCGTAAACAGATCCGCCTGGGGAATTGATATAAATTTGAATATCCTTTTTAGCGTCTGCACTTTCTAGGAACAACAACTGAGCTTGCACAATATTCGCAATCTGATCGTTAATACCCGTTCCCAAAAAGATAATTCTATCCATCATAAGACGGGAGAACACATCCATTTGTGCAACATTCATTTGGCGCTCCTCAATAATATAAGGGGTTAGAGAAGCATCTACATATTGGTCAACATACATGCTTTGAATACCCGCATGCTGTGTAGCATATTTTTTAAATTCTTTTCCTAAATCCATTTTAAGTTCAGTTTAGTCGGTTAAGGTGCACTTGTTATGCCCTAAGTTATGCCTTTTCTGTGACCAATTTGATGAATTCATCATAAGTCACTTCTTTCTCCTCAACTTTGAAAGAATCCTTGTAGTGTGCAAGAAGCTTGGCGTTATACACTTGGTCACTTATTCGACGCACCTCTTCTTCGTTTTTCAATGCATTTTCCGCAATGCCCTTTAGCATTTCGTCATCCATAGCTTGCTGGCCATATTGTTGAAATTGGGCCTTGACCATACCCACGGTATGATCTAGCAAATCTTCTCTGCTTACTTTGATTTCTGCAGAGGTAATTACCGAGTTTTCGATCAATTGGTAACGCAGTCCTTTTTCCGTTTTTTCCCAATCGGCCTCAACTTCTTCTGCCGTCAATGGCTTTTCTCCGGATGTTTGCATCCATTTCTTTAAAAAGTTAATAGGCAAGTCAAACTTGTTTTTGTCCAATAAATATTCTGCAACATTGTTCAAGAAATATTGATCAGCTTCATTGAGATACATGCGCTCTGCTTCCTCTTTCATTTTAACACGCATTTCTTCCTCCGAAGTAACAGCACCCTCCCCATAAACCTTATCAAAAAACTCCTGGTTCAATTCGGCAGGTTCCATTCGACTAATATTGGTCAATTTGAATTCAAACGAACCCGTTGATGCTTCAAGCTGGGCATCTGTAACACCCAATAAACCGGCTACATTATAGCCTTTACCAAAGGTTTTCTTTGAATCCAACACAAGGGTAGCACCTAATGAGCTTTTGGTCAATTCTCCCTGTGCCTTTTTTGTCTTCAAGTTCGTGCCCATAAATTGAGCATCTTCTTTAACAATTCCCCCGTCAATAGCATTGCCGTCAGCATCTATTTCTGTAATCGATCCATGATACATATCATCAGCCTCAGGATTTTCAGGAGTCAGCATCTTTCCATAACGACCGCGAATGTCCTCCATGTAAGTATCTAAAACCTTCTTGTCTGCTACAACCTTGACACCTTTAATTTTATTCTTCTTGGTTATGGTAATATTAACTTCAGGGCTTAATCCCAATTCAAAGCCAAAGTTATAGGTGCCCGGTGTATCAAAATCCATTTCCTCTTGCTCAACGGGAAGAGGATTGCCTAGAATATTCAGCTTTTCTTCTTGAATGTAATTATAGATAGCATCTTGAAGCATTTTATTAATCTCATCAACCAATACCGCCTTGCCGTATTGCTTTTTGATTAATCCCATGGGCACTTTACCTGGGCGAAAACCCGGGATATTGGCACTCTTGCGGTAATTCTGTAGAACTGAGTTCACTTTGTCTTGATAGTCCTCCGGAGTTATTTCAACATTCACCGATAGGTTTAGTGCATCTACTTCGTTCTTACTAATGTTCATCTGCTTTCAATTAGAGTTAAATACATCCTTGTAATTGGGGTGCAAATGTACTAACAAAATGCGGTTTATGTTGTTGTACCCAATGGAGCGCTTTTGAATTCCTTTAACCTTTTTATTAGTGAACCTATTCAATTAACATTGTACCTTGTCCACTCCTATGTATTCAATGCTTATGCAGCGTAAAAACCTCAAATACCTCTTGCCCATTGTTGGCATGGCCGTAATCATTTATGGATTCAATAAGTACAATTCTGAAAAAGATAAAGAAGCGGTAATCTTTGCTCTAGTTAGAGACGCACTGACCAATGTGCATCTTCAGCCAAAAGAAATGAATGACGAGCTGAGCACGGAGATTTTTGATGCGTACATAGAATCGCTTGACTACAATAAATTATTCTTCACCCTAGGTGAGGTAAAAGCGCTAGAGGAATACCGGTATGATTTAGACAATGCATTCTACTCTGCCAATACAGCATTTTTTGAAAAGAGTTATACCGCCATTATCAAAGGCATAAAGCGCTCTAAAGAAATATACACGCGCTTACTTACGGAATCATTTGACTACCAAGAGGACGATCAACTATTTTCTGATGCGGAAGAACGACCATTCTCTGCGGATATTTCCGCCTTAGAAAACAGCTGGGAAAAGCACCTAAAATGGCGCATTCTAAATAGAATCTATGAAAAGGAGACTGCGCAAAAAGAAGATGCTGAAACAGACCCCGAGGTGGTCATTAAAGACTTCATAACCTTGGAGAAAGAAGCACGTCAAAAAGAGCTTGAGCTTCAAGAGGAATGGTATGAAGATTTAATGGACATTACCAGAATAGAATGGTTTGGGATGTATATGAATGCCTACTGTGAAACCTTTGACCCCCATACCAACTATTTGGCGCCGCAACAGAATGAAAACTTTGAGCTCAGTATGACGGGCCAATTTGAAGGAATTGGTGCGCAGCTCAAACAAGAAGGCGATTACATAGGTATTGAACGAATTATAGCGGGCTCTGCTTGTTGGAGGCAAGGAGACCTTGAGGCCGGTGACCGAATTATTGCCGTAGCACAAGGCGATGAAGAACCCGTAGACGTAATTGGCTACAAAGTTCGCGAAGCGATCAAGCTCATAAGAGGTAAAAAAGGTTCTGAAGTGCGCCTAACGGTTAAAAAGAAAGATGGCTCAAGGCAAATCATTCCCATTATAAGAGATGTAGTAGAAATTGAAAGCACCTTCGCGCGCAGCGCAATTCTAGATGGGAAGTCGTACAAGAAAAAGGAAGGCCAATTTGTCTTGACTAAAGAATTAAAAACTAAAACCGGATATATTAAGCTTCCCAAGTTCTATGTCAACTTTTATGATAAGGACAACCGCAATGCGGCTGACGACATTAAAAATGAAATCATAAAACTCAAAAAAGAAGGGGTTGACGGAATCATCTTGGACCTCAGGAATAATGGTGGAGGATCCTTGCAAGCAGCGGTAGACATTGCCGGTCTTTTCACCGGTTACGGTCCTCAAGTTCAAGTAAAGAGTTTTCAGAACGGAACACGATCAAAAAATAATAAAAACTACCCGGTGACTTGGGACGGACCACTCGTTGTATTGATAAATAATTACAGTGCTTCAGCCTCTGAAATCGTTGGTGCCGCCCTTCAAGACAGGGGTAGAGCACTCATTGTAGGTCCCTCAAAAAGCACATTTGGCAAGGGAACCGTTCAAAATATGTTTGATTTGGATAGAGCAGTAAATGGAGCGCTTCGCAATCTTAAACCTCTTGGTGCTGTTAAAATCACAACAGAAAAGTTTTACCGCATTTCAGGCGGCACCACCCAGCTTCAAGGTGTGGTACCAGATATATCTTTACCAGGCGCATACGATCTCATTGAAATAGGAGAAAAGAAATACGACCATGCGCTTCCTGTAGATTTTATAGAAAAGGCCACTTACGCTGAGAATGAAAACTGGACCAAATCCTTTAAGAAAGCCATAAAGGCCTCAGAAAAACGTGTAGCGCAAGATTCTGTGTATCAAAAATCTATGGAATATGCGCAATGGATAAAAGCGGGAGAAGACAATGCATTTATTCCATTGGATTACCCATCCTTTACCAGCTTCCAAGACTCCATTAAAGAAGAAGGAAAACGCTTCAAAAATTTATATAAACTCAAAGACAGCACCGGCGTGGTACCATTGCCAGATCACTTGGTCATGTTCCAAACAGATAGCGTGCAACAAGACATCTACACAAAGTGGTATAAAACATTGTCCAAGGATGCCATCCTTAGAGAAGGTATAGAGATTATTCATTCGCTCAAATAATCTCATTTTTTATCCTAGATTAGCTAGGGTGTTATCTACGTTTACTGCCTTTCAAAAAATAGCGCTTGCATGGCTCATTGCATTAATTGTAATGGCACTATGTGCGAATCTCATTGTGCTAGATAAAAGCAGTAATGCCAATGACATGAATTTAAAAGGCACCCTTCTTGGCCCGGGTGCTACCACAGAAATGGGCACGCATTTTTTTGGAACCGATAAATTTGGTCGAGACCATTTCTCAAGGGTCGTTCTAGGAAGTAGAATAAGTTTAAGCGTGGGATTCATTGCTGTTTTGGTTAGCTTAATCATTGGTATACCAGTAGGAGCAGTTTCAGGATATTTTGGTGGTCGGATTGATGCCGTTTTATCCTGGCTTATGAATGTAATATGGTCTATTCCAACCTTGCTCCTTGTAATCGCCCTAACTTTTGTTTTGGGCAAAGGTCTATTCCAAGTTTTTATTGCAGTTGGACTCACTATGTGGGTAGAGGTAGCGCGAGTGATTCGTGGACAGTTTTTAGTAGAGAAGAATAAAGAGTACGTAGAAGCTGCCAAAGTTTTGAGATTTAGCACAACCCACATACTCTTTAAAGAAATACTTCCAAATACCATTGCTCCGTTATTGGTTATTTGCACGACCAATTTTGCCAGTGCGCTTTTAATTGAAAGTGGACTGAGTTTTTTAGGAATCGGTGCACAACCTCCACTACCTTCTTGGGGCGGTATGATTAGAGATTATTACCCCTACATAATTACGGGAAAAGCCTATTTGAGTATGATTCCAGGGATTCTAATAGCCGCGAGTGTTTTGAGCTTGAATACAATTTCTACCGCTTTAAAGCGGTAAAGTCGTACGCTGAAGGGTATTTAAAATTACGCGTTCTTTTTGCTCAGCATGTTCGTGAAGAACTTCAAGAAACACTTCGCGTTCCAAATTCCAGGCACCCAAGCTATCTAGATGTTCCGTGGGTAATTGGTTGTCAACGTATTTAACACCATGCTTTTGGAGATACTGGCACATCCCTATATAAGCAAACTTACTGGCATTGGTTTTGGTATGAAACATACTTTCACCAACCAACACCCCGCCAGTCATCACACCAAAGGTGCCACCAATGAGAATATCCTCTTCCCAAACTTCAAAGCTATGCGCCATTCCGAGCGCATGCATATGAATAAAATTAGCAGCAAATTTATCAGTAATCCAAGTTCCCGCCTGACCCGGCCTAGGTACTTGACTGCATTTTTCAATTACCTTTTCAAAAACGGTATTTACGGAAAAGCGCCATTTCCTTGAGTTAATCAAGGGGCGCATACTTCTGGAAATCTTCACTTTTTCCGTAGGGGTAATGCTTCGCTCCTCTGGTGAAAACCAAAACACCACACCCTCTTGTTCAAACCAAGGAAAAATTCCTTTTGGGTAACATCTGTCGTAAAGTTTAGGCTCTAAATCCCAAGAAAGAGCAATCAACCCCTCCGAATTCGTGGCACCATTAGGGTCAGGTACTACCCAACCTTCTTGGCCAATAAAGTGTAATGGATTTAAAGATCCCTCCATGGTAAGTGCCTATTAAAACGGTAAATCGTCATCTAGAACACTATCATCACTTGAAGGATTGAACGGCTGTCCTGCCGGCGGCAAATCAGAAGGCGGTGCAGACTGAGCGTTTTGTTCCAGTGGAGACATTCTCCAAGCTTGCAACGTTGTATAATAACGGGTTGCTCCACCCTGAGGAGGTGTCCATTCGCGGCCTCTAATATTAAACTCCACACTTACTTCTTGGCCCGTATGATATGCATCTAAAACCGAGGTCTTATCTTGAGTAAATTCAAAACAAAGGGTTTGTGGATATTGCTCCTTGGTCTGGACGACAAATTCACGTTTTCTGAATCTATCAGAAATCACCTGTTCGTCCAATATTTTCTCAATTCTTGCTTCTATTTGCATTTTCTTACCCTTTATCGGGCCGATTTATCTATTAATAATACTTTCCAAGCTTCTTGAACTTGCCCGTTTTCTAGAAGTTTCTTTGCAACTTCATGCAATGCCTCACGACGTTCAATTCCTTCTGCATAATTCAGCATTAATCTTCGAATATCAAAGTCATTTTTCTTCTGTTCTATTTCTTCATCATTAGGCAGCACAGAAATACCGCCAAGTAAACCAAGATCATTGCCGGTTAGAATGGTAGAATTTCTTATTACCATTGGGATTTGATCAACACCAATTCCAATTTGCGGCGAAGCCACGGTGAATAGCGCATCACCTGAGGCTCTAACCCACCAATTTTTTCCCATTCGTCCTACCAAATCAAGCGCTTGTTGATCTAAACCTCCTTCTTCTGACATTACGTCATCCGCGCAATGAATTCTTTTAATTTCACAAATAACCAAATTACCTGCACCTCCTTCTTCACCTAAGGCAACTACATCATTTACGGTACATTCTAAACTTACTGGACTCTCCAATACTCTAGGAGGAGCAACAACTTCTGAAGGCACCTTGGTCAAGCCAGATTTAATAAATTCATCTACGTTAGATGCGTACTCAGCAGAAGATAAATTCACTTGCTGAACCAAATCATAATTAACCACATTAATCACTACTTCTTTTTCACGAATTGAGTTGTGTAGGGTATCCTTTGTTGTGTTGTCTCTTACCCGTCTTGCAGGCGAAAAAATAAGAGTAGGCGGGTTAGATGAAAAAATATTAAAAAAACTATATGGACTCAGATTGGGTGTTCCATATTCATCTACTGTGCTCACTAAAGCGATTGGCCGCGGTCCTACTGCACCAAGTAAGATCCTGTGCCTGTCTCTGGTAAGAAGTTCTGACGGGGAGAATGATGGCATATATTCAGATTTGACTCAAAATTAGTCTTTTCCTAAAGCCAAAGGAAATTTATTTGAATAGCGAATTGATTTTATAGAATCTACTTATATTTGCCGTCCCCTTTGCGGATGTGGTGAAATTGGTAGACACGCTAGTTTTAGGCACTAGTGCTTTATCGCGTGAAGGTTCGAGTCCTTTCATCCGCACACATAAAAGCTCAGTCTCAGGACTGAGCTTTTTTAATTTTAGTTTGCCCCAGAATTAGAATTCTCATCTCATTTTGAGAAAAGAGGGTGTTTTTCTACTTCTCATATAATTTATTAACCATGCGGATTGGTTAAGATAGTTTGAACAGATAAAGGTGAAAGTTCATCAAACACTTTTTAATTTCCGCATGTATTTGATATATAAAGATTATGCCTCAGAAATTTACTGCAAGTGAAATAAAAGCAAATTTGAAATTTCTTTTTTTAATCGCGCTCATTATTTCCATTAGCACCTTTTCGTTGCAATTGATGCTGATGCATTACGAAAAACAAACAAACAAATTATACCATGACTTGTCTCAAACCGAGCTTGAGATAAGTCAATACAGAAATTTGGTTTGGCTTATTCATAATAATGATAGCACAAACAACCAAGAAGATTACCTATTGAATGAATACAAGCAAATTGAAGAGACTTTAGAAAATAGCCAAATTGAATTCATGAGAAGCCATTTTTTAAGTATTCAAAAAAAAATTCGCTCGGATCGTTTGATTGATTACTCTGATTTAATCGATCATGATGAATGTCTCTCAATAATGGCTCAATGTTCAACTTATGCAACGGAATACAGGAATTCTCACAATGAAACATTAGCGGCATTTCAAAAAAGAGTGGACTTCATTAATATGCTCATATTAGCCCTTTTAACTGTACTCTCCTTCTTTTTCATTTACACCATGTTCTACGCTAACTATGGAGAATAATTGGTTAAAATCAAAGGTCACCTTGTTTTTTGGAGGGCTACTACTGCTTGTTTACGCAGCAATTACAAAGGAAAATTTTTCGATTGGAATCATTATAGTATTTCTTGGACCTTTATTTTATCGGGCCTCTTTATTGCTTAAAAAGCCAAACCACGGGGTTCTATTAAATTCATTATTTCTTGGCATTTGGGTATTTCTCTTTTTCCCGGGCCTGTTAGCTATTTTTCTATTAAATTCATTATTTCTTGGTATTTGGGTATTTCTCTTTTTTCCCGGCCTGTTGTCCATCTTTTCATTGGCCGCTATTGGCTTAAGGATGAACAATCATTATGACCCAGATAGTATTAGGCCTAGGTTATTGGAAAACCGAAACCTAGGACCATTTGCTATTTTAAGCCTACTAATAGTAAAGTTTTGTCTGTTAGTTTGGGATTTAGACGCTCCATATTACGCCGATAGTAATGAGGACTTATTTCTATTTGTGTTTGTTCTACTCATGTCTATTGTAGGCTACACGGTTTCTCTCTATCAGAATACAAAAACACGATATGAAACCTTAATTTCTGAGGTGGCTCAACAAGACAGGAATTGGACAAATAATGTGTTCACGCTATTATCTCACAACATACGAACGCCAATAACAGCCTTAGGGAATAGAATAGAAATTTTAAAACTCAAAAAAGAGTCTCAATTAGAAATTAATGATGAAGACATTCAGTCCTTGGATCATGATAGAGCGCGAGTAAATAGCATAGTCCACAGTTTGTTGTCCAAGGCGAGTCGAAGTATAATTTCGCAATCTAACAACAAGTTCACCACAATCAACTCCTTGCTTGAAGAATATGCTGACCGCGCCACCATTAGTAAACCCAAAGGTGTTGACTTTAATATTAGCGCTAATTCCAGGATTGCTTTAGATTTAGGTTTGGAATCTGTGATTTCTAATTCCGAAAAATACGGGTCCAGTAACATTAATATTTATGTTAGAGAAGACTCAGATGACATCTATATCAGCGTTGTTGACGACGGTGACGGTATGGATCAACAAGCATTGGAACGCTATGGAACGCCATTTAACACGGTACGGTCCAAACAAGGAGGCAGTGGTCTAGGAGTATACTTCTCACTCCAGCTTATTAAAGACGCAGGCTGGGATTGGGCGGTAGAAAGTGAACAAAACCTTGGCACTACTGTGCATGTAATCATACCCAAGAATACCATAGTTCTTTGATTTCAATTGTCTTTTAGTTGTGTGAACATATCGTAAGCAACTAAATTTAGAACGGGGATGAACACAAACAAGCCGATGAAACTAGAAATCACAAGAATTATTAGGCCTGCTGTTCCCAAAAGCGAAAGTAAAAAGGCAAAAATCGCAACTGCAAGGACAATCATCAAATAGGCAATTAGGATATTAAAGAAATTTGGCAATGCACTTGCAATAGAGGAGCGCAGCGCTTGAATAGCATCTTGTTTTTCAAGAGAAGCAGCAAATGGGGCAAACATCAAGACAATTCCAAAGAACAACTGTATGGCAAGGAAGCTCAATATGCTTCCAATATTATCCCAAAAAACAACTCCAATATCTTCGAATATCATAGTTAATTCTTCAAAGTTCTGTATTTGGTTTTCTTCCTCTAGGTTAAGGTTTTGAAGTTCTTGCGGCACGGTCAAAGCACTTATTTGTGAAATGAGCACGGTAGCTATTAAGACCAACACTAAGGATTTTACATTCTCACTAAATCCTAAGAAAAAATCTCCAAATTCAACATCAACGCCGGATTCATCTTTTGCGGCAAAATGAGCATATCCAATATTTATAACTCCACTCACTACTCCTACCAAAATCGCTACCACTGTTCCTTGAATAAAGGAGTTAAATGAGAAGATATTGCCAATGCCTGATGCTACTGCAGTAAGCACTAAAGAAATCAATAATGTCATAATGGTAAAAGACGTATACATTCCTGCTTTGTTCGAGTATCTAATCCAACCAGCTTGTAATGCTTGTAAAGGGTGTATCTTTCTCATTGATGTGAAAATTGCAATGCTTAATTTTACACCAAATTACAACAGACGTTGAAAGTAACTTACGGTTTAAACAATTTTAAAACAATTTCTTGTGCTGTAGCCACAACGGGGACCTTTGACGGGGTCCATTTAGGCCACCGAAAAATTTTAAACCAACTTGTTGCCAAAGCAAAAAAAGTAGGCGGTGAAAGTGTTTTGTTGACATTCTCTCCACACCCAAGAATTGTGCTTCAACCAGATGTTGAGCTAGAACTGCTTTCAAGTGAAAACGAAAAGATATCATTACTTGAAAAGACAGGTATAGATCACCTTATCATACATCCCTTTACTCGAGAGTTTTCGCGCACGCAATCCCTTGATTTTGTAAGAGAGTACCTAGTAAATAAAATTGGGGTAAAGCATTTAGTCATTGGTTATGACCATCATTTTGGGAGAAATAGAGAAGGCAGCTTTGATCATTTAAAGGAATTTGGGCCCATATATGGTTTTGAGGTCGAGGAAATAGCCGCCTTTGATATTGATCAAGTCAATGTAAGCAGCACTAAGATTCGTAATGCACTAGCAGAGGGGAATGTGGAATTAGCAAACATGTATTTAGGCGCTCCATATTCTATTAGCGGCAGGGTGATTAAAGGGAATCAAATTGGACGAACTATTGGTTTCCCAACAGCAAATATTGAATGTGATTTTATGCAAAAACTGCTGCCTGCAGATGGTGTGTATGCAGGTAAGCTTCATGTGAATGGCCACACCTATAATGCAATGGCAAATTTAGGATCTAGACCTACGATAGGAAGCAAGCAGCGAAAATTAGAAGTTCATTGCATTGGGACAGATATTCAC
>PXYR01000178.1 GCA_003023665.1 Bacteroidota bacterium | reverse complement strand
TAAGAGGAGATCATTGACTAAAAACTTCACATCTTTTCTATGAATGTCAATTGCAGACATCACGGCTATAGCATCCATGCCACCTAGCGGATGATTTGCAGCGAAAATTACTCCTCCATTTTTTGGAATATTCTCTTCACCTTCAATCTTTACTCGAATTCCGAATTTTTCACAAAGAAGGCGACAGAAATCAAAATTTAGAGACTCTTGATGATTGGACATGATTTCATTGAGTAAAGACTCATAAATCACTTTTTCACTTAGATATCGAATCACCCAATTTGGAATGAGTTTATGAACAGTCGGATTCTTTTCCTTGATTAAGCCATTAACGTCAACAAATTTAGACGGAGAATCTTGCATTTATGGTGGTTTGTGGTGGGCTAATATAATCTATTTCTTAATGTTGGCTTCATAAACCGTTATCCACTGGTGTACCGATATCTTTTGTGCTAAGCGAGCAATTAATGCAAAAGGAATGTCATCCATTTTCTTCAAACGGATGCAGCTTTTCCCCATGTCTAATTTGTACTTGGCGTGCTCTGAGTATTCCTTTTTGAACCACTGCTCCAATTCTGGAATTGCATATATACCCATGTGGTAAAGACCAATGAAGTTTTTTTGATTACCCAATGAAATAAAGGGTAAGGGCTCTTCAGGTTTTACATGGTAGCCATTCGGGTAGATTTCATGAGGAACGCAAAAAGAAGGCATACCGTAGCTTAAAAATGATTCATAGCCGTCGGGAAGATTCGTCTTTATGGTCTCATATAATTCTTTGAATGCCGGTTTACGATTTTCAGGCACCTGATCTATATAATTTGATACGGATGTAGCTTTAATCCTCATAATGGTTTACTGTTTTTAGCTAGGTTTAAAAATAGCAAAGTTCCATAATTGCTCTTCATACTTAAAGAATACGAAACTAGATATGCTGCTTGCAAAGGAATACGCTAATACTTCAAACTTAATGAGCACATTTCTTGTTAACCCTTTAAATAAGGTCTTATGTTCGGATTATTTAGAAAAAAAACAGAAAAAGAGAAAATGGAAGCTCGTTACTATGAGCTTATTAAAAAAAGCTACGATTTAAGTCATTCTAATAGGGCAGATAGCGATAAAGTTGCCGCAGAAGCTGCGGATCTACTTAAACAGATTGATTCTCTTTAATGCTGATTGGTCGCAACCAGTTCTTTTCCGCATAGAACGTTCCGAATGGAACAAAAGACGCAACAAAGAACCCCAATATTCTCGTGAATTTGATTTTGTATTGAATACTGAAATCGATAAGACTGAACACGTATAAAACGGTTAAAATGCCGTGTGACATGCCTACAATTTGATTGGGCCAAAGAATATCCCATCCATATTTTAAAGGCATGCTAATAAATAGCAATATAATAAAAGAGCTTCCTTCCAAAAGAGCGATCCACTTGAATCGTATAAGCGAACTTCTCATTTTTTCATTTGCTTCCAATTTGCTTTAGAAATTTTATTGCTTCTTGATTAAAGACTTCCGGTTGTTCAACGTTCACAACATGCCCGCAATTTTCTATAACTCGGAGCAGCGCACTTTGGTGTGTAGAAACAATCTTTTTGATAGAAGGCAGGAACATGTGATCTTCACTACCCATGATATATAAGGTTGGCACGTTTGAATCTTTGAATCTGAAGTATTTTAACAAAGGATTTACCTCTGCTACTAGGGTAAACCATCGTTTAAATTCTTTTTGGTAGAGTTTCCTTGCCTCGCGCACAAATAAATTACGCGCCTCAACATGCTTTTTCTTAGGCATAATAACCCACGCAAAGAATCGGTAGAGAATCATATAGGGCAATACACTCTTAAGTAGAGCACCAGTTCTCATTAATACTTGACCACGTTTATTGAGCTTCATAACAGCTCCGCCCATAATCATACTTAATGTGCGCTCAGGAAATCTTTCTGTAATTTCTCTAATGATAATGGTTCCTAGGGAAATGCCAATCCAGTGTGTGCTTTGAATTTTGAGATGATCTAACACTTCCAACACTTCATCTCCAATAGTCGAAAAGTTGTAATTCTTGATTCTATTATAAATGGGTGCTTTACTTCTGCCGTGACCTCTAAGGTCAATGAGCAAAACGTTAAAGTTGGAAGAAAATGCTTTGAGTTGTTTGTACCATATGGTGCTCGAACCACCCGCTCCGTGAACAAAGGTCACCCATGGCAGTTCCGAGGATTTAATATGCGTACTAAAATTTAGCATGATGCAAATGAAACACTTTAAAGTGGAATGGTGTTCATGTGAGGGAGTTTTATTAAGTTCACTTCTTAATTTATAGCTGAAAATTTATATGATTAATCAAAACCCTTTCTCAAATTTAAAGCAGGACGCACCGAGCGCCTTAGTTGTATTTTTAGTTGCATTACCGCTGTGTTTAGGAATTGCACTCGCCTCAGGCGCTCCGCTGTTTTCTGGTCTAATAGCAGGAATTGTAGGGGGGTTGATTGTTGCTCCACTTAGTGGAAGCCCCTTGGGCGTTAGTGGCCCTGCAGCAGGACTCGCAGTAATTGTATATGGTGCTATTGAGGAATTGGGTGCGTATCCAACCTTTTTAGCAGCAGTAATCGTTGCTGGGATTGTTCAAGTTCTTCTTGGTATGCTTAAAGCAGGTGTCATTGGATATTATTTTCCATCATCGGTAATCAAGGGAATGCTTAGTGGTATTGGGATTATTATTTTCTTAAAGCAAATTCCTCATGCTTTTGGATATGATTCGGATCCAGAAGGAGATTTAGCATTTATTCAACAAGATGGACATAATACGTTTTCAGAACTTAAATACATGTTGGAAGCCGTTAGTCCTTCAGCAACTTTAATTTCAGCTTTGGGCCTAATAATTCTTATTCTATGGGAACGTCCTTGGATGAAGAAAATGTCATTCACAACTATTATTCAAGGTCCATTAGTAGCAGTAGTAACAGGAATTTTATTGAAGATATATTTTGATGGTAAAGCGGGGTGGGAGCTCACCGGAGATCACCTTGTGTCCATTCCAGTAACTGAGGGTCTCAATGGTTTCTTAGGTCAATTTACCACACCCGATTTCAGTGCTTTTCTCAATCCCGCAGTATACACAATTGGTATAACCATGGCAGTGGTCGCTTCATTAGAAACATTGCTATGTGTTGAGGCTACAGATAAATTAGATCCCTACAAGAGAGTTACGCCAACAAATAGAGAATTACTTGCGCAAGGAACTGGAAATGTAGTTAGTGGGTTGATTGGTGGTCTTCCCATTACTCAAGTCATTGTGCGGTCTTCA
>PXYR01000177.1 GCA_003023665.1 Bacteroidota bacterium | reverse complement strand
TAGCAGTAGAACCACCGTATTGGTTCATGTCTACCGCGAAGGTTACGTTATTTGGCGCTGCAAGAGTTGGACATGTACCGTCTGTTTCACAAGAACCGAAACAGAACATTAAGGTAGTATCCTGAGAGAAGGTTGGCATAATAC
Organism: Bacteroidota bacterium; assembly: GCA_003023665.1. Lineage (GTDB taxonomy): Bacteria > Bacteroidota > Bacteroidia > Flavobacteriales > Schleiferiaceae > UBA10364. The sequence goes on along the minus strand of PXYR01000177.1, from coordinate 3,191 downwards.
GATCGTTCCAGTTTGCTGCATCAGCACAAGGAAGACCGTTCAAGTTTTCTTTGGTACCCCAATCAGCACCGTCAGCCGGGCTATTTAGGAATACGAAGTTACCTCCGTTTAATCCGTTAACAAGAGCTGTTCCTTCCCAAACCCCGTCATTATCAGGATCGCTAAGTGCAACAGCCACTGCATCTCCTAGTACACCGCCACCAGCATAGATTCCGTTGGGACCTACAGTGATATTGGCAGTATTTACACTGAAGGTAACAGTGTGAGAACCGGCAGGGATACACGCGCTACATGACTCAAAACAAGTCGGAGCTAAAGCAGTATCTCCAGAAATAGCAAGGAAACGATTTGTAAAACCAGCTGTTGTTTTCGTACAAGATGTACCAGCTGTTAACGCTTCTTCATTGTCCCAATCATCGAGAGTATACTTAAATTCAATAGAATCTGAAGTTAATGCATAAGTGCCTTCCCAAACGCCGTCGTTATCAGCATCCGCGAGCGGGTTGCTGTATCCACTCCAACCATTGAAATCACCACTCACATAAACAGTACCATAAGAATAAGGGTAGTTGTTCATATCTACCGAGAAAGTAACATTATTAGCTCCTGAAGGGGCTGTTACACAGGCACTACAAGAGTTCCAACATACTGAAGGAAGAACTACGTCGCCAGTGATTGTTAAGAAGCGATTTGTAAATCCACCTGCAGTCTTGGTACAAGAACCTCCAGGAGAGAAGTTTTCTTGATCGTTCCAACCATCTACTGTGAATTTATATTCGATGGAATCTTGCGTTAACGGAAGAGTTACTTCCCAAATACCATCACCGTCGGTGTCATCCATTATGTTGCACGTACCACACCATCCATTGAAGTTACCGTTCACATATACACCATTGGCTGTGGAGCCACCATATTGGTTCATGTCAACTGAGAAAGTTACATCATTTGTGGTTGGTGGTGCTGGACAAGATCCATCAGTCTCACAAGATCCAAAGCAGAATAACATTGTTGTATCCTGCGTGAAAGAAGGCATGATACGGTCGTTATAGTTCGCAGGATCAGCACATGGAAGACCAGTTAAATCTTCCTTTGTACCCCAATCACCTGGATGAGAAGGGCTATTGTAGAACGTAAACCAACGACCTCCACCTGTGGCCGGCAATAATGTATCACCAGTATAGATACCGTCACCATCAGGATCAAAAAGTCTTAATGCAGTTGCACCACCTAACATTCCTCCTCCGGCGAAAAGGCCATTAGGACCTACGGTAATGTTCGATGTATTTACTGCAAAAGAAACTACGAAGTCAGTTGGTGGTGTTGGACAAGTACCATCGGTCTCACACGAGCCAAAACAAAATTGAAGCGTAGTATCTTGTGTAAAAAATGGCATGATACGATCATTCCAGTTTCCTGGGTCTGCACAAGGAAGACCTACTAAATCTTCTTTTGCTCCCCAGTCTCCACTATTAGCGGGGCTGTTTAAGAAAACAAAGTTTCCTCCATTCGCTCCGTTCACCACAGCAGAACCTTCCCAAATACCGTCATTATTAGCGTCGGTCATTTGCACAGCCATTGCATCACCAAGGATACCACCACCTGCATAAAGACCATTCGGCCCTACAGTAATATTCGCTGTATTAACCTCAAAGTTTACGGTGAAAGTATTTCCTTGAGAAACAGAACAGGAAGTACATGAGTTATAACAAACTGTTGCCAATGTGGTGTCTCCACCTATGGCTAAAAAGCGGTTTGTGTAAATACCTGTAGTTTTTGTACAAGATGATCCCGGCGTGAAGTTTTCTTGAGCAGTCCACCCGTCAAGAGTAAACTTATACTCTATGGAATCTTGAGTTAAAGGTAAGGTTACCTCCCAAATGCCATCTGCATCTGAATCATCCATTACATTACAAGATCCACACCATCCATTAAAGTTACCATTCACGTAGACACTTGTGAAAGAGCCCGAATATTGGTTTAAATCAACAGAAAATGTAACATCATTCGTGGCAGGAGGAGCAGGACATGTTCCATCCGTATCACATGCTCCAAAACAAAACTGTAACGTAGTGTCTTGGCTAAATGTAGGTAAAATGCGGTCATCATAGTTGGCAGGATCAGCACATGGTAGACCGGTAAGAACTTCTTTTGTTCCCCAATCTGCACCATGAGATGGGCTATTGAAGAAAACAAAATTTCCTCCATTTACCCCATTCACAACAGCTGTTCCCTCCCAAATGCCATCGGCATCCGGGTCACTAAGAGCGACTGCATCAGAACCACCGAGTACGCCACCACCAGCATACATGCCGTTGGGACCCACAGTGATATTAGCGGTATTCACCTTGAAAGTGACGTTGTAATTCTGCGAAAACATCGTCAAAGGAATACACGCTAAAATAGCGAGTAACTTTCTCATAAATTATTGTGTTAAAGTGTTTATAAAATGGTTATTAAACCACTTTAAATGTGCCACAATTTTTAGAAAGGTTCATGATACAGGGCAAGACAAAAACCGGACAAAAAATAACACCCTGAAATACAGAGGTTTAAATAAAGGTATTAGTCTTAATAATTAAAAGATTATCACTCAAAGTATTTCAATGACTGCATTTCATGGTCGCATTCTTTGAAAATTTAAGTGTTATTAATGCCCATTTATCGTTACTTCTTCACCACTTTGATGTACTGTGTGGTGTTGCTTGTTTGCAACATGAGGGTATATACTCCGTTGGGTTGTTCGCTAAAGTTGTAGTACGCTTTAACGGTTCCTTGTTCTAAGGTTTTGCCCATGGCATCCAATATTTTATAGGATCCTTCTGGCACCGGATCAATTTGCACCATCCCTGTTGTTGGGTTGGGGAACAGGGCAATCTCTTGCATTTCTACTGGATTAGTAGCGTCGTCACCATTGGCCTCGTCAGAGGCTATAGGGTGGTCGTTACCAATTCTACTACCCGGTGTAGGACACGTTCCCCAAAGAGGTAGGTTAGCCGCAACAAGCGCGGAGTTGGCATCAAACCCACTAGGCTTAGTAGGTACATTGGTTACACACCAGGTAGAGAGGTCTTGATTAAAGCTAGCACACCCTCTGAACATGCTGCTCATCTGCACGTCGTTCAATACATTGCTTACATCCCAACCGCCAATGTTTTGGTTGAAAGCACTGGCATTACGGAACATGGCTCTAA
>PXYR01000040.1:11883-13752 GCA_003023665.1 Bacteroidota bacterium | reverse complement strand
AATAGCACCTTGTGAGAAGCCGCCAATAATCAATTTACCTTTCAGGTTATTTGAATCTATCCAAGACGAGAGCGTATTTTGAACCTCATTAGTAACTCTATCAACCTCTTCAGAATCAATGATTTTAGAACCGTTATTCCAATTAATGTCATACCATGCAAAAGCCTCATGACCCAAAACTTTTGGTGCCTGTAGACAAATGATATTCACAGGAGGTAAATAAGGTTTTAAACTAAACAAGTCCTGCATGTTAGACCCATAGCCGTGTAGCAATACCAATGCTGGAACATCCTTATTTTCTATATGATTGATATAATCCAACATTAGTCTATGATATCCCAAGTATGGTCGGCTAACAAGAGAACTTTATTCATGAATTCGTAGGGACATTTTCTCCACTCAGATGGGGCAATCATACTTAGTACAGTGGAGCCATCATTACGCCTATATAAGAAATAGTTGTGATTGATCTCTGGTTTAAAACCCATGTCAGCATTGTAGATATTGGCGCTCAATTCCTTTCGTGCCTGAATCTTCTTTGCCTGCGAAGCCAATAATTCAATTTGCTGCTTGATTTGATCAAGTTGCATGTCGGTTTGCATTTCCATGGCATTGACGTCTAACGATTTATTTTTTAGAGTCTCTACTGCCTTAAATGCCGGAGCACTTACAGAAGAACCATAGGGAAGGAGGTTTGCATCTTCTGCTGTTTTATCTGGGTCAATTGGATTAAAAGTGCGCTTTCCTTCTGCCATGGGTTAAAAGTATATCAATCCTTCTTGTTTATTACCTAATGATTGGGCTTTATTGTTTGAATACCGCTCAGTAGCATAAAGGGCTAAAAGGGAATCAAATTGATGCCAATTATCTATGTTAAGGTTGCTCAAATCCCATTCTACTGCTCTCGCTAATGATTGAACAGCTGAAGGCAAATATGCAGCTTCCTTCTTATAACGTTTTATATCAAGTAAGAGTTCTTGTGAAACTAACTTAGGATATACTTCAATTACTTTGGTTCCCCATTCGCTTTTAAACCAAGACGCTATTTCAATTGCACGCGCTGTGAGTCCACCTAGAAACATGGGACTCATTGCCTTTGCCTCAAGATCTGCTTGTCTAAAATGGTAGTTTGTAAAACCTTTTAATTCCCGAAGTACTCCAGGTATGGATAGTGGTGCATCTATACCAATATATTGAGGCTTAAATTTTTCCATAAAAACCTTCAAGCTTTCATCAGCATTCTGATTTTTTTTTGCTTGAAACAAGTGAACCTTGTTTTTTTTTAAAACAGAAGCACAAGTAAATCCTGATGTTTTACTGCCGTAATCTATTCCAGCAATTAATCGTTCCATTTACCAAAGATTTCTTCTACTTGTTTGATTCGGTGATTAAAAATTTCATTTAGCTTCTTCTCAACAATGAATGGATGAACCATCTTGCCGATTGCCCCTAACGGCAATTGGTAATTTACCCTGTCTAACATTTCTACGCCACCATTAATCTCTTTAAAATGATGTTCGTGATGCCATATTCTATAGGGACCCACGCGCTGTTCATCTACAAAATAGTGAGGCCTTTTAACGTGAGTAATTTCTGTAGTCCAGTTCATTCTAATACCCAATAATGGAGTCACTTTATAATGAATGAACAATCCTGAATACATTTGATCTGGAACCTCAGAAAGAATTTGAAAACCCATTTCAGAGGGGGTGATTTTGGAAAGATTACTCGGGTTTTGAAAGAATTGCCAAGCCTCTTCAAGCGAAATAGGTATTCTTTGTGTGTGTTCTAAAGTGTACATATAGTCTTTTATATGTACTCCTAACATTTTGGTAAAACCTAGGTTCAACCAATTTGAGATAATCTACG
>PXYR01000040.1:0-11533 GCA_003023665.1 Bacteroidota bacterium | reverse complement strand
TGATAGAGCGACCATAATATGCGTTCATTTCTGAAGTATGAAAAAAGAACTAATGCCGTAGGAAACAATAATGCGATTCCATTTCCAATTTCACCATCGATAAAATTGTAAATCGACCAAACAAACAGGCCAAGCGACAAAGCGATTCTAATGATTTTACTAAACATGTGACTATTTTTGAATCACGCAAAGAAACAAAGAAATGAATAGAGTTAATTGGAAATTGGCGACACTTGAAGAAAAACAAAAACTTTACAGTCAATTACTCAAAGAGCTTTCGCCCAATAAGCGTCAATTATTTGACACAAAAATCAAAACACGAACTCGACATTTCTCCCTTGCTCTTGAAGACATGATGAAATCACAGAATGCTTCTGCACTTATGCGAACGGCCGATGCTTTCGGAATACAGCGTGTAGATATTTATGATAAGAATGAGCGATTTAATGTGAGTTCAGGTATTAGCAAAGGGGTAGAGAAATGGCTTGATTCAAATTTCTTTAATACATATAATGCGGGCGGAGTAGCTGAATGGGCGTCTAGTTTGAAAGCGACCGGTCGCAAATTATATGTAACAGCAATAGATAAAAATGCAGTGCCGTTGTCACAAATTGACCCTACTATACCCGCAACTATTTGTTTTGGAAATGAACAAGACGGGGCCTCCGATGAACTCATAAGTTTGGCAGACAAAACCATTTACATACCAATGAAAGGCTTTGTGGAGAGCTTTAATGTAAGTGTAAGTTGCGGCATAGTTCTTCATCACCTTACGCTTGGTATGGAAGAGTCAGGTATTTCTTGGGGATTGGATGAGGAGGATGCCTTAAACACGAAAATCAATTGGGCGTTAAGAACGATTCCAAACCCACAACGTTTTGTTCAATCCAAGGAGTAATAAAACTTGCCTTTTTCCTGATTCCAATTCAATACCTCCCATCTGATTAATCGCGCTATTGTTTCCACAGCGGTCCATCTCCGTACTCCCATTACCTTGGATGCTTTACTAACACTTACATTGGGATATACTTTTAGATAGTCAATAAGCTTTCGTTCATTGTCGCTGAATTCTACCGGGCGCTTACTAGTTCTTGCTTGTTCTTGTCGCCATATTTCAATTAAAACTGCATTGGCTACAAAGTTTTCATCTAAATCGCGGTAATATGCCACCATTCCCCCTCTTTCTTCAACCAAATATGGTTTCTTTTTCCCCTCTGATACCGATATTTCCCAAATCACCTTTCCTGTAATATGGTGCGCCTCTACGGTAACGTCTATTGGTGGATTTAAAAAAAGTTGAGAAGCACTCTCAATCATGTAGATATCATCTTCATCTTTTACTCCTGCAATTTGCCCGTTGTCCTTTACGCCAATAAGAATTCTTCCGCCATTACAATTAGAAAAAGCACTTAGGGTACGCGCTATCTTACGACTATCAGATATCTTATACTTGAAATCCTGTTGTTCGTGTTCTCCCTCTTTTATGAGTTGCTCCAAGCTGTTGCGTGATAAATTCTTATCGTAATCTTTATTTAACCGCATAAATTATCCATAATTTCATCACATGTTTACCCAAGTCAACTACCAAGACCCTACCTTCTTTGAAGAAGAAAATACCCTAATGACGCATAGAAGAGAGGCGGAGATGTCATTTGACAAAATTATATTCTTAGTAAACATAAATCAATCTGATTCAATTGTGAATAACAGACAAGTGGATCAACTGTTGAATTTTAAACGTCAAACTTTTGATAAAAAGGTTATTCAAAATGAATTGATATCTTATTTGTCCAAAGTAGGAGCATGGTCCAAGACTATATTAGATTTAATTGAAAAGAAACAATATGAATTGGGGCTTACGGACGATTCAATTTTTCAATTAAATCAAGAAAAGGTCAGGATATACTTAAACTTCATAGTGGAGAGTCATCATAAGATTAGAGAACTTAATGAAGTTTACCAGTCTGATTTAAAATTCTTAATGAATTGATTATTTGGTCACGTATATAACGTCAACTAAAGCCTGAACGTCACTATTTCTGCCAAACCATTTAGTCTTAAACTCTTCGGAATAAATTCTAATGTTTGCGATGGTTACACTGTCGCCATATGCTTTTTTGGCTTCGTACATCATTTTCTCGTACGAAATTAAACCGTCATGCAGCACGACTTCTCTAGTTTGCTCTGCTGCTTTAATGGTGTCACTATAAATAACATCTGGATAGACAGTTATTGTGCCTAAGTAGGTCCATGAGCTTCCATACATTGAATTTGCAGTATCGTAAATGGATCGATTTGGACTTGCGCAAGAAGCCATGAAAATCAAAGAGGAAAGAATAATTACATGTTTCATCAATGGATGAGTTCTTTAGTTAAAGCTAAAAAAAGCAACCCACTGGGTTGCTTTTTTAATTTTTAGAGAGACTTGATACGCGCTTCTAATGCTCTGCGACTTATCATTATTCCACGCATCTTACAAAACTCATAAATACGTTCAAGGTCACCTTTAAAATGTTTAATGGCTTGGTTAATACTACAAATAGGTTTCATAACAAACTATTTTAATTAACACGCTTTTAAATTACTTCAACAATTACTTATAATTAAAAGTTCTTGCTTTTTAGTTATGAACATTTAATCGTAATAAGTTCTGTTACTCATTTAAAATAGAAACTTTTTTGATGATGGATTCCATGAGATTACGGAATGGATTAATCAACATGCTGGGTTCCATGAGATTGCTGAATGGATTAATCAACTTAAATCACGTATTGGTTCATATATGACACAATGAGAATAAATTATTCTATAATTATTGCAAATCGTGTCGCCTAATAATCAATATAGAGATTCCGAAAGTGGTTTCTGAACCAATTCTCTTGCATCTTAGAACCGTTAATTGATAAATACCAGAACGAATGAAAATCAAATTTTTAACATTTTTACTATTATTCTCAATAGTCAGTTTTGCTCAAAGTGTACCGTCTGTTGCTGTATTAGATTTTGATACTCGCGGATACAATGAAGTTGAGCGTTATCAAATTATCCAGAAGCTATCCTTAGAAATGATAAATATGGATGGATATGAGGTTATGGATAACTACGATATCGAATATATATCCAATCGCGATGAAATAGATTTCACCGGTTGCTTTTCTAGAATTTGTCTAAAAGAGCTAGGTGAAAAGTTGGATGTGAATTTTATACTTACCGGTTCAATGAATTTACTGGGTGAAAAAGTGAGTACAACCGTTCGACTTTTTGATGTAAACAAAGGTTCTTTTATAAACAGTGCGAATAGAAATTATGTAGATGTTCCTAAAAATGATTTATTAATGGCAGAACTTACATTAAATGATATGATGGGCATTCAGAACGACCCTGAGCTGGTTCGCAGAGTGACCATAGCAAATGATTATGAGAATATTCTGAACAACCCATTTGATCGAACAATAGTTGCAGAAGGTCCTCGAATGGGTTTTGGATTTGTAACAGGTAATAACGCAAAGATTCTCGCTAGACCAGTAGATTCAGGAGGTTTTAATATGGGAATACCATTGATGTCGCAATTTGGCTATCAATTTGAAAAGGCCTACATAACCACAGGAAATTGGCAAGCCTTAGCTGAAATCATACCCTTAATTAGTGGTTTGGAATCTAATCGATTTGTACCCAATCTAACTATATTGAATGGTTTAAGAAATAATAATTCAGGTTTGGAATTTGCTTTTGGTCCAACCATAGATGTTAGCAGAACTATGGACGGTCAGCTGGATTCAAGGGGAATAGCAACCATAAGTACCGCACTTGTGTTTTCTGTAGGAAAGACTATTAAGAGTGGTGAAATGAATTTCCCAATAAACGCCTATCTCATACCTCCAAAGGATGGTAGTTCATACCGTTTTGGATTATCTATGGGTTGGAATGCCGCTGGAAAAAAGAGGCTATTTGATTAGAAACAACTACAATTTTAGTATTAACCCGCTCTGAAGATTCAGTGCGGGTTTTTTCGTTCTACATTTGAACCATGTTAAGATTCAAAAGTTTCGTGCTATTCGTTGGGCTCCTACTGATGCCAATGGCTTTGTCAGGTCAAAATGATACTTCTACCATGCTCAATCCGGTGACTGTGGTTTACAATGAAGATCCCGCTATAGCAATAATCCGAAACGCGATTAAGTCCTACAAACAATACGAGAAGATTCGTCCTGATAATATTAAGTTTTATGCGGCGCAAAAAGTAGGGGGCAGAGAATTATCCTTTGAGCAGGTAGCAACGGTGTATTTTTCTAAAACATCCACATATCAGGAAGTAGAGGCATTCAAGGATTATAAGGAGAGAAGGGCAGATTTTGGAACTTCAGTTGAAGTTTCTACGCAATTCAATCTGAATTCTGATTTTGATTTTAATGAAAAAATACCCAAAGGAACATTTAATGAATTTCCGCTTTCAAAATGGGAAAATTCCAATTGGACTCCACTAGAAAGAACAGATAATAACCTTCTTAGCGCGGGATCAATACCAGGGTTGTTCGCTGCAGGGTCTCTTTATAGAACAACATTTAAACTACAAAGTGAGCGGCAAGGTGAAATGGGGCATTCGTATACTATTTTCTTTGAGCCAAAAATGGGAGAGGGCTGGAGAGGAAGTATGATTTTAACGGGTAGAAACTATCGTATAGCTTCAATAGAAGCTGAATATGAATCCATTAGAATTTCTCAGGACTTTAACCTAAACGGACCTTTCTATGTTAGAAAACTCCAATGGGAATTTGGAGATAATCTATATACCCAAGAGGTTCTTGCCTTAAATACAACACAACGTCCAAAAAAGAAGCGTCCAATGTTGGTCGCATTCATTCCAGAAAATGTTGAATCTGATCCAAACTATTGGCAGCAGTATAGACCCAAAGATGATGTTATTGACGCTTGGACTAGAAAACAGGACAGTTTGATTCGTTTTTTGAATTCAGATGAATACTTGGATAGTGCAGATGCTGAATACAACAAGTTCCATTGGTATGAACCATTAGTCACAGGTATCGGATACAGAAAAAGAAGTAAGGGTACTTCTTTTTACTACAGTCCGCTTATTGGTCAGTGGAATTTTGTTGGAATAGGTGGGACACGTTGGGTTCCAGCGCTTAGAACAACAAAGAGATTTTCCAATTATCAAAGTCTTAGTTCTTCTTTAGCGGCAAATTATGGGTTTCTTAATAATGATTTGAAGGGGGCACTTGCTCTTGATTTTGTTTACGCACCGTTACACAATGGCTCAATATCATTGAATCTCGGAGATATCTATGATCCAATCACTCAAAGTGTAGATTTAGCAGGGGTTTTTGCTCGATCTAATTTTGTTCGCAAGAAAACGTTCGAAATGTACCATAGGTATGAATGGTTCAATGGTTTTTACACTAGGTTGGGTATAGAGTATAGCAATAGAGAAAGCATAGAGGGTCTGCAGTTCGCTCAGTGGTCAAATGATTTATTCGGAACTAGGAATGAGCCTACTCCATTTGATGCGTATACGGTAGCACAATTAGGTGTGGAAATTTTGATTCGACCCTTTCAGAGGTACTATTTGAAGGGTAGACAAAAAATTCCTCTGTCAAGTAAATGGCCGGATTTCCGATTGGTATTCAAACAAGGTATTCCCTCATTTCTAGGGAGCGACGTTCGGTATTCTAAATATGAATTTGTGGTGGATGATATGTTAAGGTTTGGTCAGCTAGGTGAATCCTTTTATAGATTTACTTCTGGCGGGTTTTTGAACGATCCAACATCCGTTAGATTTATAGAGTATAAATGGTTTAGAGGCGGCGATTTCTTCTTGTTTACGCATCCGCTATATACGTACCAGTCGCTTCCTTTCACATTTGCGTCACCAAGTGCGTATTTTACGGGATCACTAATCCATCATTTTGACGGTTTTATGCTGGGCAAAATACCCTTGGTTAAAAGACTTTCATTAGGATCTTCAATTGGCGCATCATTCCTATCTGTTCCTGCAGAGGACATTCATCATTTAGAGGCTTATGTTGGGTTAGAAAGGAAAGTCAAGCTGTGGGATACCCCAATGCGCTTTGGTATTCATTATTTATTTCAACCTACCGATGCCGCGGGGGGATTTAGATGGAAGGTTAGCATGGATGTGAAGGATACATTTACGGACCGATGGAATTATTAAATTCATTTATGAGACATTTAAGTAGCTTTTTAATGTTTCAGTACTCTTATTACCCTCATTTGTTTCGTTTGTCGATATGATTGAAGTGGAGTATTAACTACTTTTAATCCATATTTAACACATGAGAAAAGTAAGAGCCATTTTAAGAATCCTTTGCGTGTTTGTCATTTTAATTGGCGGAATAGGCTTTTTGGTGATTAGTGCTCCTTTCTCTAGCCGTCGAGTTTCGCATAAAATATACATGAGCTTTAAAGGATTATTACTGCGGGTTGTTGGTATAAAAGTTCATGGTGAAAAGTTTAATACTATTGGCCCGGGGTTGATAATAGCTAATCATAGATCTTATTTGGATGTTCTTTTCATTCCAACTAATAAGTTCTTCACTATAGTTGGAAAAGTCGAAGTACGTTCTTGGCCATTAATTGGATGGGCGGGAAGAGCCTTAGGTGTGATTTGGGTGAAGAGAGAAAGTAAATCGAGTCGTTCTCAGACTAAACAGACCATTACTGAAGCTGTAAAAAAAGGCAATACAGTGGTGTTGTTTCCTGAGGGCACCTCTTGGGAAGGCCCTCTTTTAATGCCTGTGCGACCAGGTATGTTTCATGAGGCTGCTAGACATGGTTTTAAATTGTATCAATGGAGTTTACATTTTGATAATGCAAAAACCGGTTACCCTCCAGGAATATCCTTTGGAAAGCACCTCTGGGAAATATGTCAATTAAAAAGGGTAAATGCTTATGTAGAAGTTAGGCAAGTACCTTTGCAGGGTAAAGACGGAATCGCCTTATGTAATGATGCGATTCAATGGTGGAATAAAAGTCTTAGCGGTCTAAATGAAAAATTCCCTGCAGATGACATTGGGTTTTGGCCTGATAATAGAGAACCCGGCGCTGCAATTTATTCCAATGTTGCCAAAGTGAAGGGATAAGCAAACCTATCCATATAGGCACCAACTCCCTTTCCTCCTTTGACTGAAATACTAATCCTTTGTTTTTTTGGTATACTATCGCTTATTCGCTGTGTAAAGCTTATCGCACCCACCTTCAGCAATTGATCCGCAGAGTCTAAAATGAGCGTTTGTACAGCTGCGCTGTTGAAGCCTTCTATATTTAAGAGTTCGTTAAGTCTTTTTGGCGTGGCAATAACGACATCTGCACCAAAGTAGATATTTTCTTTTTGATCTAAAATTTTAGGTCCTTGATAAGCCGTCCATACGCGCAAGTCTGTATGTTTCCCTAAAAGGTTAAAAAGATTTAAATAATAATCAGCTATTTCAGAATTCGGAACTAGAATTAAACATCGAGCCACATCTTCATAACTTGATTTCAAAGTATGTATGGCAGACGCAACAATGGCAGGACGAGAATCTTCTAGGCGATTTAACTGTAACCAATGGTTTTGGCCACTTTTATATGCACTAGTTATCTTGATTTGAGCCGAATTGAATGGAAGCAAATCCATAGACTCTAACAGGTCTAAGACTTCTTGTTGTAATTTCAATTTTGGCATTTGCTCATCTTTTGTGCAAAACTAAGGGCTGTTTAACAAATAGGAGGTAAAAAATCCTTGAAGTTGTACTTTTAGCAACAATCACATAGAATACAAAATGAAGCTTTACTCTACACTGTCTATTTTACTGATTTCTGTTGGGCTAACCGCCCAAAAACTGCACAAAATTGAGCCGCCTAGTTGGTGGAAGGGAATGAAATTAGATACAGTTGAATTCATGGTCTACGGTTCAGACATACATGAATTAGAAGCTCAATCAAAGACACTCCATGTCATCAAATCTGAATCTCTTTCAAGTCCCAATTATCTATTTGTAACTGTTCATATTCCATCTGATGCTTTAGAAGGTCAACACAAAATGACATTTACCAATACAAAAGGTAAAAGAGTGGGCTCATTGTTAGTAGAAATTCAAGAGCGTAGGCCTCAAAGTTCAGAGCGCAAGGGATTCTCTTCAAAGGATAATATTTATCTACTCATGCCAGATAGATTTTGCAACGGAAATACGGCAAATGACAATTTGAAAGGAATGCTTGAAACTTCTAATCGTTCGCTCAAAGGAGGTAGGCATGGAGGTGATTTAGAAGGTATTGAAAACCACTTGGACTATATAAAGGAAATCGGAATGACGGCAATTTGGTTAAACCCGGTTTTAGAGAATAATATGCCAGACTACAGTTACCATGGCTACGCCATGACTGACTTGTATAATGTAGATTCACGATACGGCTCTAATGAAGAGTATCAGCAATTATGTGCTAGAGCATCACAAATGGGAATAGGAGTAATCATGGATCAGGTAGCAAATCATATTGGCAGCTATCACCCATGGATGTCCGATTTGCCAAGTAAAGATTGGGTGAATCAGTGGGAAGAATTTACACAAACCAATCATATGAAAGTGAGCCGGTTTGATCCTCATTCTGCGGCGATTGATCAAAAAGTTTTTCACGACGGATGGTTTGTTTCTACCATGCCAGACTTGAATCAGCGCCAACCTAAATTGGCAAGATACCTCATTCAAAATTCTATATGGTGGATTGAATATGCGGACTTATATGGTATTAGAATGGATACCTGGTCGTATCCTGACAAGGAATTTCTCGCAGATTGGACCAAAGGAATTCTTGAGGAATATCCAAATTTTAATATTGTAGGAGAGGAATGGGTAAGTGATCCCTCTTTAATAAGCTATTGGCAGAGTAATGTTATTCGTGGTGATGGTTACAATAGCTATTTACCAAGTATCATGGATTTTCCGCTTCAGTCTGCAATAACAGAAGGGTTAAAGGGAGAAACGGCTTGGAGAAGCAGTATGACAAAGATTTACGAGAGTTTAGCTAATGACTATATGTATGGTGAACTAAATAATATTATGATATTTCCGGATAACCATGATATGAGCCGCATTTATACTCAATTGGATGAAGATTTTGACCTTTGGAAAATGGCCATGAGTATTTACTTCACAATGCGTGGAACACTTCAGATATTTTATGGAACGGAAATATTAATGTCTAATGGAGAGTCATCGGATCACGGTATAATCCGTTCTGATTTTCCTGGAGGGTGGTCCGGTGATAATGTGAACGCCTTTACCGGAAATGGATTGAGTACCCAACAACTTGAGGGGTTAGAGTGGTTTAAAAAACTGGCACATCTGCGCAAGAATAGCTTGGCTTTGAATTCGGGTAAATTGCTTCATTATATACCATTAAATGAGGTATACGTATACTTTAGATCATTTGAGCAAGAAAGAATAATGGTAGTTGCAAACCGAAATAGTAGCGGAAAGAGTATAGAATTGGACCGGTTTAGTGAAGGATTACAAGAATCAATATCTGCAGAAAATTTACTTACCGGAGAACGCATCCAGCTAAGCAATGGTAAGGTAGAGGTTGGTCCACTAGAAACGCTCATACTATCATTGAATAAATGAGGTACTTCATTGTTTTATTAGCTCTTTCATTAGTCTCTTGTGCTATTCCTGCAGAAGAACAAGACAGTGCTATTTACCATCCTCGAACGGATACTTTAAGTATCATAAAAACTGGGATGCTCCTTAGAGCTCAATTGCCAAGTGCATACATCCCAAATAGGCCCCTAGACATTTGGTTGCCTCCTTCATATCATGAAGGAAAGCGGCATAATGTTCTTTACATGTATGACGGTCAAATGCTCTTTGATGCAAAAAGTACATGGAACGGTCAAGAATGGCGAGTAGATGAAATAGTAGACAGCCTTATTGACAAACAGCTCATGATGCCCACAATTGTTGTTGGTTTGCATAACGGTGGAAATCGTAGAAGTTTTGAATATTTCCCTCAACGGCCAGCGTCGAATTTGACCGCTGTATTTGCAGACTCTTTATTTAGGAACATAGCTAACGCACATGAATTAGATTCAACACATGCAGTAAATAGTGATAATTACCTGAAGTATCTGGTAGAGGAGGTGAAACCATATATAGATAGAAGTTTTCGCGTAAATAAGTCAAGAGTACATACAGCAATCATGGGCAGTTCTATGGGAGGGTTAATGAGCATGTATGCGATAGGTGAATACCCAGATATTTTCGGTACAGCCCTTTGTTTGAGTACGCATTGGCCTGGAGGCTTTTCACAAAATGAACAGATTCCACAAGTATTTGCAACTTATTTAAAAGAGCACATAACACCAGATAGAGTGGGCAAGATATATTTTGATTACGGAACAAAAACCTTAGATTCCATGTACGGACCAATCCAAAAAAGCATGGATGAAGTTCTTACAGACAATCTTTTTACCTTCAATGAGAACTGGATTACTCTTGAGTTTGAGGGAGCAGCGCATAACGAGCAAAGTTGGGCGAACCGACTCCACCTTCCATTAATCTATGCCTTTGGCCGTAATAGTGCCTTCCATTAATCTATGCCTTTGGCCGCAATAGTGAATAGTTTAGAAGTTGTCTATGGCTTCATTTAATGTGGAAGAGGGTCTCATGACAGATTCAGACATAGAATCATCCATATAATAGTATCCTCCTATACTAGCTGTTTTACCCTGAACACTGATTAACTCTTCAACAATTTTTGTTTCGTTAGAACCAAGTTTTTCGGCAAGTGGTTTGAAGATTTCTCTGAGTTCCTCATTGCTTTTTTGAGAAGCTAATTCCTGCGCCCAATATAAAGCCAAATAAAAATGTGAACCTCTATTGTCAATTCCACCTAACCGTCGGGTTGGACTCTTATCATTGTCTAGAAACTTCGAAGTGGCCTCGTCTAATGTGCTGGAAAGAATTGCAGCTTTATCGTTGCCGTCTTTTTCTGCAAAATGCTCTAAACTCACGCCAAGAGCTAGAAATTCCCCTAGAGAATCCCAACGCAGGTAATTTTCAGAAGTCAATTGTTGAACATGCTTAGGTGCAGATCCACCTGCTCCCGTTTCAAAGAGACCACCGCCGTTCATTAGAGGAACAATACTTAGCATTTTAGCCGATGTGCCTACTTCTAGAATTGGAAATAAATCAGTTAAATAATCCCGAAGAACATTACCGGTAACTGAAATAGTGTCTTCGCCTTGAACAATTCTTTCTAAACTAAATGTTGTAGCCTTTTCCGGTGACATTATGAAAACATCCAATCCCGATACATCGTATTCCGGGAGATAGGCTTCAACCTTTTTTATGAGTTGCGCATCATGCGCTCTGTGTTCATCTAGCCAGAATACCGCTGGTGTTTTAGTTGCTCTCGCCCTGCGAACGGCTAAACCAACCCAATCCTTAATGGGAGCGTCCTTCACTTGACACATTCGGAATATATCATCGGCCTCCACATCTTGGGAAAGTAAGACCAC
>PXYR01000176.1 GCA_003023665.1 Bacteroidota bacterium | reverse complement strand
GAATTAAGTAAGTAAAAGAATGAAAAAATTACTATTTGGATTGTTGACTTTTGCAGTTTTGAGTGCCTATGCTCAGGAAGCACCCAAAGTGACAAGTGCAATTATTGCATTGAGAGGTAATGAAATTGTAGAAGCAAAAGGTTTTATTGACGAAGCCGCTGCAATTATTGAAACTAAGAACCAATCTGAGATTAAAGAGAAAATTTTAACCAAGTACTACTATAACCGTGCTTTAATCTATGCTAAGATTGCGGGTTCACCGGATGCTGATATCAAAGCATTGTCTGATAACGCTAATGAGATTGCAGCAGAGTGTATTTTAGATTTATTAAAATACGAAAGCACATTAAAGAAGCCTCGTTATTCAGAAGATGCATTGCGCGAGGTTCCTATGATCGCTTACAATTATCTAGTAGATGCAGGTGCTTCCTATGACGCAGAGGATTATGCAGCATCATACAATGGTTATATGGCAGCTTTTGACTTTAAGAAGAATGAGTTGCTAGGGGATTTTGCGGAATTAGATACGGGTCTATTATTTAATGCTGGAATCATAGCTGGGATGTCTGGTGATCAGGAGGCGAGCATTAATTCATTTCGCACCTGTTTGGACTTAGGATATACCGGTATCACGTTTACCGCTACATTCCTAGGTTCGGGACAACCAAAGGGGTATCCAAATAAGAGTGCAATGGAGAAGGAGATTGAGTTAGGTTTAGCTTCGGATCCTGTAATAGGAGAAGATGTTCGTCCTAGCGTCTACATCAGCTTGATTAATGCGTACAAGAAGATGGAAGATGCAGAAATGTATGAATCTACGCTTGCTGAAGCCAGAAACTTATATCCAGAGAACAAGGATTTATTGGATATTCAATTACAAGCGTATTTGGATAAGAAGGATTACAAAGGAGCCTTGGCTAACCTTGATGAAGCTATAGCAAAGAATCCAGATAAGGGTATTTATCACTTTGTTAAAGGAAATATTCTTCAAACTGAATTGAAAGATTTAGATGCAGCTTTAGTAGAGTATAAAGCTGCCGTTGAGCTGGATCCAGAGAATAGTGATGCCATGTACATGTGTGGATTGGTTTACATTGACAGGGCCAATAAGATTACTGAACAGATGAATTCTTTGAGTTTAAGCGAAAGCAGGAAATATGAGGCGCTCAAGAAGAAGCAAAAAGGAGTTTTTGAGGAAAGCTTAGGTTATTTTGAAAGCGCTCGTGAAATGAATAAGGATGATTTAGATATCGTTCGGGCTTTAGCAGAGGTTTACCGTAAAGTTGGCGACTATGAAAAATCAATGGAAATGAGTGAATTATTAAAGTAAAGTCTCAAAGCATTTTAAAGAAGCCCTGGTAATACTACCGGGGTTTTTTATTCTTATGATTAGAATTATAATATACATTATGTTAAATTATATTTATTTAAAAGACTATTTACCTGATGGATTCCCCTTTTTCCTTGTTCTGCGTGTTTTACTGTAGTTATCCTTGGGATGCGCCATAGTATCTTCATATCGTGGATCCGGAATCATAGCGACTTTATAAAGTGCAGAAGCTTCTACACTAAAAAAACCAAATTCCTCAGCAACCCGTCCTTGTAGTTTATAAAGTCCTTTGCCTTGAAATGGAAATTGCTGTGCAATAATTGGAAAATGAACGCTGTCCAGATAATCGCCATTTTGGTCCAAGAACGTGGCAAAATTCATACGTTCACCTTTTGCTGTCTTAGTATTCTTAACAGTTACCAGATAGCCATAAGCTATAATGAAATGCCCGAGCTTAGACGATAATTCCTTCGCAGTAGTTCCATTTATTAAAGGCTCATCAGCTAATTCAAACGGATTACACAATGGAAACCCTAATAATTCAATTTGATCAAATGCTTCTTCTTGCTTACTCTGCATTAACAATGGCACCTTATAATCATGAGTTTGCTGCGCAGTACCCTTAAAAAGACTCGGGACCATAGTGACAAAATCTTTGGCAGTACGTCCTTTTAGCATGTGATGCGCTTCCCAAAGCAGGGTTTGTTTAGCGATTCCAGTAAATCGAAAAGCACCTATGCGAATAAGTAAACTGACTTGTTCAATACCCGCAGGAACCCGAGTAATGAAATCTGCTAAATCTTTGAACAAACCTCCATCCTGGCGTTCCTTAGCGATTTGCATTCCTACGTTTTGATCTAAACCGTACAACAAGACAAACCCTAGATAAATCTTCTTATTCACAATGACCGTAGGATAATCCCCCTGCTGTACGCATGGTTCTTCTATAAGGCCTCCGTTTTTGCGGGCTTCATGCACATAAAATTCTGTTTTATAAAAGCCGCCAAAGTTGTTAATAGTCGCAACCATATATTCTAGAGGATAATGTGCTTTCAAGTACAAACTTTGATAACTCTCTACAGCATAAGAAGCACTGTGGCCCTTGGCAAATGCATAGCCCGCAAAACTCTCAATTTGACGCCAAATTTCACGGGCCAATTCATCGGTATATCCTCGCTCCTTACAATTCTCAAAATATTGATTTTCAACCCTTTTAAACTCGTCCCTGGACCTGAATTTCCCAGACATGCCACGGCGTAAAACATCTGCTTCGCCCAGCGTCAGTCCAGCAAAATAGTGTGCTACTTTGATGACATCTTCCTGGTAAACCATTACACCAAAAGTATCTGGCATGATTTCTAACATGACCGGATGTGCATCATTACGCTTAGAAGGGTCTGTAAATCGAAGTATGTATTCACGCATCATACCGCTATTACTAACCCCTGGGCGAATTATTGAACTTGCCGCAACAAGGCCTAGATAAGTGTCTACTCGTAGTTTGGTGAGTAACATTCGCATTGCTGGCGACTCTACATAGAAACACCCTATAGTCTTTCCATTGCGCAATAGCTCTTTGACTTTTTCATCCTCTTTAAAACGTTGTAAATCACGAATGTCAAAAAGATTCCTAGTTCCATTATTTAAGCGAACTAATGCCAAGGCATCTTGAATTTTACTCAATCCCCGTTGACTTAGAATATCGAATTTATGCAGACCTATATCTTCTGCAACTACCATGTCAAATTGAGTAGTTGGAAACCCTTTGGGAGGTATAAATGTAGCTGTCCGGTAATGGATACTTTGGTCGGCTATTAATATACCTCCTGCATGAATACTTAAATGACTAGGGAATCCCTGTATGTACGTACTGTAGCGTAATACTAAATGTGCCAAATGATCCAAATTCCCGCCATTGAATTCGCCTTGACTGAGCTTATCTATTTCGTGTTTCGGAAGGCCAAAAACTTTTCCTAATTCACGAACGACAGCCTTATACTGAAAAGTATTATAAGTAGCTAATAA
>PXYR01000039.1:10440-13832 GCA_003023665.1 Bacteroidota bacterium | reverse complement strand
TATTGCCAATTTGTTTGGCATTTTGAGCCTGCAAGCGCCACATCCACTCGTTGTTGGGATGATTTGCTGTTCCTACTGTCAATAATTCTTCCGCTTCAAAGAAAAGCCCTTCCAGGAACAGCAATCGCGCCAACCTATACAGTGCGGTTTCGTGGGTTGGATCATCCTCTAAGATATTTGCATAAGCTTCTTTTGCAAGTTCGCTGCGACCCGTGATGCGGTAGGTTTCCGCTTGGTAGAAAACATCTGACAATGCAGAAGGCCCTTCTTTCGGAGGGCCTTGCGCATGAGATGATATTGAGATTAGAAGCGCCAAGAGCACTCCAAACACTTTCTGCATTAGTCCATTCTTGAATAGTCGCCTAAAGATACAGAAGTCCAGCGACCATCAGCGTGCGCATGGTTACCAATCATACTGTCCTTTAGATGTATGTTTGAAATAGTAGAATGAGTTTGAATTAAAGACCCTTCAATAGTCGCATTCTCAACAACACAACCATCCCCTAAGCTCACATTTGGACCGACCTTTGCGTTTTTCAAAACTACATTGTTGCCTATGTAACAGGGTTCAATAATTTCAGCATTCTCCATTTGAATGTTTTCCCCTCGCAATTCAGGCTTCCCTTCTAGATACCCTAGCATCTTACTATTGGTTTCAACGGTAATTGCCTTATTTCCGCAATCCATCCAATCATTGACCGTGCCTGGACGAAAAACCTTACCCTGATTCATTAATGCGCTCAATGCATCTGTCAATTGGTATTCACCATTGTCCAATATTTCATTGTCTAGAATATATTTCAATTCCTTGCGCAATCCTGGGCCGTCCTTAAAGTAGTAGATTCCAATAATCGCAGAATCAGAAACAAACTCTTTTGGCTTTTCCATAAAATTATTGATAGTACCGTCTTCAGCAAATTGCACTACACCATAAGCTGAAGGGTTATCTACTTGCTTTACCCATATCACTGAATCGGCGTCCGTATCCAAGGTAAAATCCGCGCGAAAAAGCGTATCTGCGAAAGCCACAACAATTTATTTCATCATCCATGCTATCTGCAGCGCAATGAATAGCATGAGCTGTCCCTAAAGGTTTATCTTGGAAATAGATGGTTCCTTTTGCCCCAAGGTTCTCAGCAACCTTGATCAAGTCTGCCTCTACTTCCGATCCAAAATCTCCAATGATAAAAGCAATCTCGTCCACTTTTTTGTCGCCACATACACTCACAATATCTTCCACCAAACGCTGTACTATAGGCTTTCCTGCAATTGGAATAAGTGGTTTTGGGACGGTAAGTGTGTGCGGACGAAGTCGCGAGCCTCTACCTGCCATTGGGACTATGATTTTCATATTTCTGTATTGTTATTTGGTTTCTTAAAAATTATTGTTTTCCAGTGCTTCCAAAACCTCCGCTACCTCTTTCCGTTTTGGTTAGGTCATCTACTTCATTCCAGTTGAATTGGGTGTATTTGGCAACTACCAATTGGGCAATCCTCATACCGTCTTCAATAGCGAATGCTTCCTTACCATGATTGATTAGCAGCACACCAATATCTCCTCTGTAATCAGCATCTATAGTGCCGGGACTATTCAGTACGGTCACGCCAAACTTATAGGCAAGGCCGGATCTTGGACGAATTTGTGCTTCGTAGCCCTCTGGAAGCGCCATGGAAATTCCTGTGGAAACTAGCGCTCTTTCTCCTGGCTGCAACACCAGAGTCTTCGCTATGTTGGCACGCAAGTCCATTCCAGCGCTTTGGTCTGTTTCAAATTGAGGAAGTGCGTGCTTACCGCTGTATATTACGTTGATGGTCATTTTCGAAATGCAAATTTAAAGAGTCCGTCACGTTCTACCATAATCATAACAAAAAGATAGCTGAAGCCTAAGCCTATTTTCAAAGAGGTATCGCCAAGTGGAAAAAAATGAAGGGCAAATCCAAGAGCGCCTGAGACTCCAATTAATGCTAGAATTTTCCCCCATTTGTAAGGTACAGGATAGAAGCGCTGTCCCCAATAAGCACTTACTATGAACATTGTAGTATATGCGACTAGAGTTGTTATTGCTGCACCAAGTATTCCTGTTTTTGGAATGAGCACGAGGTTACCCAACACTGTGACAGCAAGCCCAACAAAAGTGATGTAAATACCGTAAGCAGTTTTATCACTCACCTTGTACCACATATTTAGATTGGTATTAATCCCTAAAATGACGTTGGCCAATAATAATATGGGGACTAAATGCAATCCAACCCAGAATTTATCGTCGATAAAGAATTTGAGAAAATCTAGCCCCGAGATAATTAAAACGAATCCCACACACATCACCCATGCAAAACCTTCCATGATCGAAGCCATTTTCTGTCTACCGTCGCTCAAATTGGCATTCTTAAAAAAGAATGGTTCGGCAGCATAACGAAAGGCTTGGTTGAAGAGCACTAAGAAAATGGAAATTTTATACACTGCTCCATAAATTCCTACCCCTTCTGACCAACTTTCTTTTGGGAGCAGGTACTTTAATAGCTGCCTGTCGAGCATCTCGTTGGCAATTCCGGCGAGACCCCCAATAAACAAGGGAATTCCAAATGCTAGTAGACCCTTTGTATACTTTTTGTCTAAATTGAATTGAACCCCTTTAAATGCCGGTATTAAAAGAGCAAACATGAGCAGAGACGCCCACATATTTGCAATAAAAATATACTTAACACCTCTAAAAGAATGTGTAAACCAGGGGTCTGTTCCGTTGAGCTCCCATAAAGCAGGCAAAAAGAAATATAGATTGACAAGGACATTTGAAAAGATGAGTGCCAATTTGATTCCGGCGAATTGCTTGGCTTTGTTTTGTCTTCTGAGTCTTGCAAAGGGTATAGCGGCAAGGGCGTCCAAGCTTAGAATAACAAACAAATAAACTAAGAACTCAGGTGATTCTTCGTATCTCAATGCCTGCAATACGCTGCCTTTAAAGGTGTAGGTTAGTAATGCTAATCCAGTAAGAACCAATAAAATCATCGTGACAGATGTACCAAAAACCTTAGACTCATCCCAGTCTTTCTTTTCGCTGAATCGAAAATATGCAGTCTCCATTCCAAAGGTGGCAACCACTATTAGAAATGCAATTAGACTGTAAAAGTCAATGTTTATGCCGTATTGCGATTGCGTTAATACAGCGGTTTGAAGGGGAACCAACAGAAAGTTGACCATGCGCCCTAAAACGCTGCTTAATCCATAAATTGCTGTTTGTCCAGCAAGCTGTTTCATCCCACTTGTCACACATCAAATATAATCTTTGGTGCTTACCTTTGGGAACTAATAAAACCAAACTCATGAACAAGCGATTAATTATTTTCATCTTATTGCTGGGTTCTTCGCTTCCTGCATTTGCTCAAGATGAAGC
>PXYR01000039.1:7812-10425 GCA_003023665.1 Bacteroidota bacterium | reverse complement strand
TCTAACTAGAATGCAGTCTGACTTGACTTTTCTTTCTTCTGATTCCTTGAAAGGTCGTCTCCCCGGTACTCCAGAAAGTGATGTGGCAAGAGACTTTATTCAAAGCCGAATGGCTGAATTTGGTTTACTACCGTTTGGTGAGGAGGGCTATTTGCAGCCTTTTCCCGTCGCAGAGAATGTCAAAGTGAATTATGACATGACCGGATTGAGGATGGGAAAAAAAGTGTTAATCCCGCAGGTGGATTTTTATCCAGTAGCCTATAGTAGCAATGGGCAAGCTAGTGCTAAGACTGTTTATATTGGTTATGGAATAATAAAAGAAGATGGTTCTTATAATGATTACGCGGATAAGGATGTTGAGGGGAAAATAGCCGTATTAAACATAAGTTCTCCTGACGGTATTCACCCACACAGTGCCTACACCTCTTATCATAGCGTAAGCCAAAGACTTAAAATAGCTAAGGAAAAAGGTGCGTTGGCCGTTCTCTTGATTAACCCTGAAAAGACGGCTTCTGATGTTTCTGAACTGTTTAAGTCTATCCTCTCTGTTGACATTCCTGTTCTTTTTGTTCGTAACCAAAATATTGAGGAGCAATTGGTTGCCAAGAGCAGAAAAATCAGCCTTTCCGTAAACATGGAAGAACAAACTAGTTTGGCCTACAATGTCATTGGACTAGTTGATAATGGACAACGAAAAACAGTAGTTTTTGGTGCGCATTACGACCACATAGGCATGGGTGTTGAAAACAGTTTATATGAAGGCAAACCTGCTATTCATAACGGTGCGGATGACAATGGTTCAGGAACCACCTTGTTGTTAGAACTATTGAATTATTATGGAACCCGTAAGGATCAAAACTACAATTACGCAATTTTGTTTTTTAGCGCAGAGGAAAGCGGCCTTATCGGCTCAAAATATTTTACAGAACATCCAACCTTCCCGCTAGTAACAGTGGACTACATGATCAATTTTGACATGGTGGGTCGTCTTCGGGACAATCGTTTTCAAATCTCAGGAACAGGAACAGCGTTGGAGTGGGATCGTGTTTTGTCGGAACCTATACACCAGCTCAATATCAAGAAAGACCCGTATGG
The DNA here is from genome assembly GCA_003023665.1 of Bacteroidota bacterium. Classification (GTDB taxonomy): domain Bacteria; phylum Bacteroidota; class Bacteroidia; order Flavobacteriales; family Schleiferiaceae; genus UBA10364. The sequence continues at coordinate 9,330 of PXYR01000039.1, read as the reverse complement.
GGTAGGACCATCTGACCATACTTCATTTTATTTCAAGGATATTCCGGTACTTCACTTTTTTACAGGAACGCATGAAGACTATCACAAACCTTCGGATGACGTTGAAAAAGTGAACTTCAAAGGAATGCTTAAACTATCTGATTTTGTCAAATCAATCACCTCAAAAACATCTGAATACGAGAGATTAACATTTCAGAAAACTAAGTCTGCCGAGCAGCAAACCGTTCCGAGTTTCACCGTTACCCTAGGCGTCATGCCGGATTATATTTACGGCGGTCCAGGAGTGAAATTAGACGGTGTTACTGAAGATCGTCCTGCTGCAAAAGCAGGCATAAAAGCAGGTGATATTGTGATTAAAATTGGCGATTTTACAATAGATGATATTTATTCGTACATGCGTGCCCTTTCGGCTTATAAACTGGGTGACATTACCAATGTAGTTTACCAACGCGGGGATAAGGAAATTGAGACTGAAATACAATTTTGATGGAAGTTGCCGCTCTTAAAGTAGCTGTGATAGGTGGAGGTTCGTTTGGAACTGCTTTGGCAAAAATATTTAGTGAAAATCTAGGCCATTGTTCTTGGTGGATGCATAATAGCGATAGTGCATTACACGTTATGCGTTATCATCATAACCCAAGGTATTTAAGTTCAGTCGGGTTTCAACCAGATACCATTTCTGTTTACACAGATGTTTCTGATTGTGTAAAGGAAGCAGACATCATTGTCCTTGCAGTCCCAAGTGCTTTTATTAAGGAGGTCCTAGCCGATTTAAGTCCAGAGTTTTTGAAGAATAAGATTATAGCGACAACTATAAAAGGTATCATCCCGGATGAAAACATGATTGTTGGGCGTTACCTCAATGAAGTTCTTGGAGTTCCTGAAGAGCAAATTGTTGTAATTACTGGGCCATGTCATGCAGAGGAGATTGCTCTTGAGCGACTTAGTTTCCTTACTGTAGCAGCAAGAGACAAGAAAGTGGCTAAAATGATGGTCAATTGCTTAGAATGCCATTACGTAAGATGCACTTGGAGCGCTGATCTTTACGGCACAGAGTATGCTGCTGTCATGAAAAACATATACGCTATTGCTGCAGGAATATACCACGGTTTGGGTTATGGAGACAATTTTCAGGCAGTTCTAATGAGTAATTCAGTACGTGAGATGAAGCGTTTCATGAATGCAGTATCAGACACCAAAGTAAATATATATAAGAGTGCCTATTTAGGGGATTTATTGGTCACAGGTTACAGTCAGTTTTCGCGTAACCGCATGTTAGGGAATATGCTAGGTAAGGGCTATACGGTTAGAAGTGCGCGGGCAGAAATGACTATGGTGGCAGAGGGTTATTATGCGGTTCCCTTAGTTTATAAACTTCGCAAGAAACGGGAGGTAAAGATGCCAATAGTAAAAGCGGTTCATTCAGTCTTATATGAGGGGAAACCTGCAAGAAAAGTCATGGCAAAATTAGCTCAAAAACTCAGTTAGAATGAAAACTTTGATAGCGTCACTATGTTA
>PXYR01000039.1:4221-7231 GCA_003023665.1 Bacteroidota bacterium | reverse complement strand
GAAATGCAAGCCTCAGAATTAACGCAGTTTGATGGAAGAAAACTTCCTAAAATCATTAAAATGATTCCCTCAGAGGATACAGAGAGTTATACGATTATTCGCTATGTATCGGTTGACTTCACCACTCCAATTCCGGATAGCTTTTTTACGAAGTCAAACATCAAAAACGTAAAATAATGCTCAAGCTCGCTTGGCGAAACATTTGGCGAAATAAAGGACGAAGTATTATTACCATTGCTGCGGTAATGTTTTGCGTCATTTTCGCAGTGGTACTGCGAAGTTTTCAGGTGGGTGTTTGGGAAAACATGATTCATGAAATTGTAGGGAATAACTTTGGGTACCTCCAAGTGCATCAAAAAGGTTTTTGGGGAGACCAAAGTCTTGATCGCAGTATAGATCTTTCTTCAACGGATGTAAACCCGGTTGAATCTGTAGAAGGAGTAGACCGCCTCATTCCGCGTCTAGAGAGCTTTTCCTTGTTGTATCACGGAAGCAATACCAAGGGGGCTTTGGTTATGGGAATTGATCCTGAAATGGAATTGCCAGGACTGCAACTCAATGATATTTTACTGGAGGGTCGCTCTTTCTCCAATAATGACAGCGTTATTGTTGTTTCTGAAGGCCTTGCTACATACTTTAAGGTTGGACTAGGAGATACTCTACTTTTTATGGGTCAAGGTTTCCACGGTGCAGCGGCCTATGGTGCCTTTCCAATTGGCGGTATTGCTCGTATGACGAATCCGGAACTGAACAAGCAGCTGGTGCTCATGCCGCTGAGCAAGGCGCAATACATGTATAATTGCGAGAATCGTGCAACCACATTAGTTGTGGCAATAGATGACGATACGGATTATGCCGCTGTGGGTGATATTCTCAAAAAAACGACTTCCAAATCATTAGAAATTTTAGAATGGAAGGAACTTTTTCCAGAAATCATTCAAACTATTGAGGTTGATATGGCGGGGGGTAGAATCTTTGTGACCATACTCTACTTTATTATATCCTTCGTTTTGCTTGGAACAGTAATAATGATGGTAGCAGAACGCCAACGAGAATTTGGAATTCTAGTTAGTATTGGTATGCGAAGGTCAACGTTGGCTATAGTAACAATGTTAGAAAACATCATTCTAATTATGGGTGGAGCCATAGTGGGAATGGCGGTAGTAAAACCGATTCAATTTTATTTTAAATACAACCCAATTGACCTTAGTGGACAAATGAAAGAGGCTATTGAGCAATATAACTTTGAGCCGAAATTATATACGACAACATCCTTCATTATAAACCTTAACCACGGTACAATTATTTTCTGTATTGGGGTTTTAGTGAGCTTATATGCAGTTTGGAAAATCATGAAGTTAAATCCCATTGAAAGTATGCGCTCATGATTCTTAAAGTTGCTTGGCGTAATATTTGGCGCTCTCGAATCCGATCTATTATTGTTTTAAGTTCCATTGCTATAGGTATTTGGGCAGGGTTAGTAATCATAGGTTTTTCTTTTGGGATGAATAATGAGCGTACTGCTGCGGCTATAGGCGCAACACTTGGGCACAGTCAGGCGCACCACCGAGCATTTATAGAAGATCCACAGCCAAGTGCCGTGCTTAGTGAAGCGGCTATTCAAGAGCTTGAAACAACCTTGGATGCACAAAATTTTGTCATAGGATATGCAAAGCGTACGGTTTTGCAGGGCATGGTAGCCTCACCCAAAAAGACGCGCGCAACAAGAATCATTGGTGTTGATGCAGAGGCAGAGCGTAAAGTGACCACTATCCCTAGTTATACAGTTGAAGGTGATTTTTTTGAATCTAAAGTTCGCAAGGGGGTGGTAATCAGCGAGAAGTTGGCGCAAAAGATGGGTTTAGGCATGAGGAAGAAACTAGTGCTGACTTTTCAAGATCAGCGTGGGGTTATTCACAAAGCAACGTTCCGTGTTAGCGGAATCTACAGAACACTTAATGCGGCTTGGGACGAACTTAATCTGTATGTTCAACAGGATGATATTGAAAAAATAGTGGGTGGTTCGTTAATCCATGAGGTATTAATCAGTTACGATAAAAGTGAGGATACCGAGCAAAAGACGCAGGCTATAGTTTCTCAAGTAAATGGACCAATCGTAATTACTTCTTGGAAACAAAATAGTCCTGAGCTGGGTTTTGCAGACGATATGATGGGTATTATGCTTGTATTGGTATTGGGAATAATTATGCTTGCATTACTTTTTGGCATCATCAACAACATGCTCATGGCTGTCTTGGAAAGACGCCGAGAACTAGGCATGCTTATGGCGGTGGGGATGAATAAACGCAAAGTGTTCTTGATGATTCTCTTAGAAACACTCATGCTAGGTATTGTAGCAGGTCCAATAGGAATAGTATTAGGAGATGTTACGGTAAGAGCTATGATGAGAATTGGCTTAGATCTAAGTACAAAAAAAGACGGCCTTGCCGAGCTGGGTGTTGGAAGTGTAATTTATCCTGAAATTGTACCAGAATATTATTTAATCATTGCAATCATGGTTATTACCACCGCATTGATTGCAGCGTTATTCCCAGCCTACAAGGCACTGAAGTTAAATCCGGTTGCGGCCATTAGAGGTAATTAATTATGAGTAAGGCAGTCATTGAAGTAAAAGGGCTACATAAAATTTACGAAGGCGCCGTACCTGTTAAGGCGGTCAATGGTATTGACTTAGTTATTTCAGAGGGAGAATTTACAGCCTTAAAAGGACCTTCCGGTTGCGGCAAGACTACGCTGCTTAATCTTTTGGGAGGATTAGATCAGCCCAATTCTGGATCAATCATAATTGACGGTACGGATATAACCCGACTTAGTGATAACCAACTCATTGATTTTCGTTTACATCACATTGGTTTTGTCTTTCAAGCATACAATCTCATTCCTGTCCTCAGCGCCACAGAAAACGTAAGTTTTATCATGCTTCTTCAAAACCGTTCAAAGAATGAGCGCTTGGAACGCGCCAATCAGCTGCTCAAGGCAGTAGGGCTGG